>CANHVD010000025.1 GCA_947463775.1 Planctomycetaceae bacterium
CGCGAACGATCCTCCAGCTTGTCGGCAAGTTTCAGCAGAACAGGTTCCAGCTTGTTGGCTTGTTCGGCCACGGACATCATTTCAATCACATCCGGCGGAAACTGACCGCTGGCGGCGAGTGGTCCGGCCAGACTCTTTCCTGCGGCGATATTCTCTGCCGCAGAAGCGATTGTTTCGCTCAGCACTTGGTTTCCCGTGGCACTGCGAGCGATCTCCAGAGACTTGAGCATGGGCACGCCATTTTGCAGCAGCGTGCCCAGAACTCGGCAGAATCGAGCGATCGCGAGGGATCGGACAACCGGACCAACACCATGCAGACGCAGCGATGTTCGATCTCGGAACTCCTTTAGCTTTGCTACAGGAATGAACGAGCGAACGGCATAGACTGCACCAAGAGTCACCAGCAACACAGGGAGGCCGAAGGATTTCAGTCCCGAACTGAGTGCCAGCAGAATCGTGGTCGGCAGCGGCATCCGATTGCTCTGTCGCAGCGATTCAAAAAGAGGTTCGAACTTCGGAACAAAGAACGTCAGCATGCCGACCACAACCAGAGATCCAACCACTGTCAGCAGAGCCGGATAGGCCAAAGCACTCAGCAGTCGGCCGCGAATTTCTTCCTGACGCTCTCTGACAGCCGCCAGACGTCGCAACGATTCATCCAGGAAACCGCCTTCTTCGCCAGCTCGCACCATGCTGACTTCGAGATCACCGAAAAGGCTGTTGTGCTCAGACATTGCGTTAGCCAGAGACGTCCCGTCGGCCACTCGTTCCGCAATGCGAGCCAGAGCGGTTTTCAGACCTGGACTGGACGTCTGCTGTTCCATCACTCGCAGTGCTTTGAGCAGAGGAACTCCGGTATCCAACTGATCCGCCAGCAGACTGCAGGCTGCCGCGATGGCCGCCGGTTTCACCCTTTGACTTCGCAACGGCGTCGCAGCGTTCTCGCTCAGTGTCAAAGGCGTCAGCACCTGCTGCGCGAGCGTCTGCAACGCTTCGCCACGAGTGGCGGCGTTGAGCTGACCGAGGACTCGATGTCCTGATCCATCAATCGCGCTATAGGTGAACTGAGACATGGTACCGAGTGACGCTTTTGAACAGTTGAGGAATGACGAACAGCTAACGGATCGAAGAGTTCTGCGTGTTGGTTTACCGCGGTTACTTTTCTTCGTCGGTCTTCGAGCAACACTCTCCGACGGCCGTTAAGGAGTCTTTGGTGGCTCCGGAGTTCTTTGTCGCACAGCAGCCACATTTCTTCGTTGGAGCGGAGACATTGGCCGTCGCTGTCAGATGATCTCCGGAATACAGTGCTGCAAATCGCTGACGCTCTGACATGCCTGCGACGCGAAGGAAAGTTGCTGTTAAGTGGCTGGACTTCAGTCCAGAGGGCAGGGCGGACAGACGATTCGTCGGGTCGTTTCCGAAGGTGATGACTGCGGCATGCTGAGTTCGATCTGCATCCAGAACCGGGTCAAGGTCGTACAAGCCCAGAGCGAAACGAATTTCTTCGATATCCTCTTCGGCACCTGTGCAAAATAACCATTCGGCCAGACCATCGTCCTGAGACACACCGAGGTTGTCGGCATAGCGTTTCAGCTTTTCCGGGGTGTCATTGGCTGGATCCAGCGTGATGGCAATGAACTGCAACTGCTCCGCAGCAAACTCGTGTTTCATTGCAGCTCGCAGTTCCTTCATTCGCTGAATGGTTCCAGGGCATGTTCCTTCACACTCGGTGTAAAACAGGGCCACGCAGAAGATCTTGTCCCGAATCAGATCCGTACGGAACTTATGAGGCTGACCGTATTGATCAACAAGTTCGACATCAGGGAAGTCGTCAGAATGGCGACTCACGGCCGTCTCGGAAATTGGCTGATCAAGCAGCAGATCGGCCCGATTGACCGACTCCGCAGAGTTAATTGAGTCAGCGGCCTCTTCGATGAATGAAGATTTGTGGGTGGGTTGGAGATTTCGGACCAGTTCAAACATCGCTCCCTGGACATCCAGCAGCAGGACGAGCGGAGCAGCAGCGGCAAAGAGAATGAGAAGTTGCTTACGTGACATATATAGAATCCCGATGTTTTGATGGCTTGATTTGAAGGAACACCAAGAAGGGAGTTGTGCTGCCCGGAGTACGTCTTCTGGGCAGCACAAATCCCCCGGACGGTTACCGGGGGAAGCTGCTTCCTGGTCTCATGGGAAGCGTTGTTGAATCGGCTGCGGGGACCGAGTCGGAGTGATTCGAGGATCGAATGCGAACATCATCCGCATGTCCTCATGTTCCACGTTGTGACAGTGAAAAACGAAAGGTCCTCGGAAAGTCCGGAAGTTCATCAATATTTCGGCTTCACCGTTCCCATCAAGTGAGACGGTGTCGTTCTTGAAGCTGTCCTCGGGAAGTGGTGTTTGACCGTTCAATCTCACGATCTGATGGGACTCGAGATGGATGTGAATCGGGTGCCACCAGCCGCCACTAGTGTTCCGGAGAATCCAGCGTTCTGCCGTCCCCAAAGTAGGGGTGGCGTTTGCCAGATTCTCATCGAAGAACTGTTTGTTGATCTGCCATGCGCCATTGCGACGCGTAAACTCAAATGTTCGGGTGACACGTGCTTCAGCAGGACGAATTGGAACGTGAGGACGCAGGGGAGTCCCGACGTCAACAGTTGCACTGTCCGTTTGCCGATCACCTTCCACAATGAACTTCATAAACCGTGTTGGTTGATCGAGAGCTCGTCGGTCGTCCAATTCACCCCTTGGGCCTCGGCCATCGTCCTGAGACAAGGTGTTCTCGATAAACACTTCGTTCGGGGCGTCTGTAAAGTCGATGACGACGTCTGCACGCTGAGCCATACTGAGTAACAGCGTCTGGCGTTCCTGAGCATTTGGGTAGAGCCATGTATCTTTGCCGAGGCCGATAAAGGGCTGACCGTTGCTGAGACGAAGCTCCAGGAATCGAGCATTACAGCCGTTCAGAATTCGGAAACGATACTTGCGACGCTGAACTCGGAAGAAGGGCTGCGCCTTGCCGTTGACGATCCACACGTCTCCCAGGGTACCATCGTGATCGAGTGGATCAAAGAACAGGGTTCCGTCCGGGTTGAAGCGGCGGTCCTGGAACGCCAGAGGAATATCGAACTGTTCTGCGGGAAGAACATTGCGGTCGATCAGATCCTGCTCCAGTTCATCCGTCGTGATGAAGAATCCGGAAAGCCCGAACCACACGTTGGCGGCCGCGATATCCATCGCGTGGTCGTGATACCACATTGTTGACGGGCTCTCAGAGAAATCTGGTTGGCCATTCAACATCGGAACGGTGTTGGTGTAAAAGTAATCTCGAGCACGTCCGGGCAGCACGTAGAAGTTAGGATAGCCGTCAGAGTGTGCAGGATTATGGCCACCGTGCAGATGGACTGAGGTTTCGATGTTCAGGTCATTCCAGGTACGAACGACAACCGGCTGGCCGACTCGAGCTTTGAATGTCGGGCCCGGAATGATTCCATCGTATCCGAACATAGGTGTTCGCACTCCCGGAATGATTTCGTGAACCGTGTTTCGCATCCGCATTTCGTACCACTTCGTGGGGAATGCTTCGTACCAATTCAGTTCCGGCTGTTCTGCGACACGTCGATCGAAGTACTCCGGCGCGATTCCGTGGAATACGGCTCCCGGTTGAAACGGTGGGTTGCCAATGGCCAAAGGCTGCTTAACCGGTGGCAGCGGCAGCGGCACAGTGAAAGGGGTAAACCGCAGATTGGTGGGTGGCCCGTTGTCATTGCCGCCCCCGTTTCCGCCTTTACCTTTGCCTTTGCCACTCCCTTTTCCACTGCTCGAGGAGCTGTCGTTTTTTCCTTTGGACAACGCGTGGGCCGTTAGGTTGGCGACATTCCCCGCGATCAGGCCGGCTGCCAACTGCGACATCACTGTGCGGCGGGTCAGATTTTTCTTTTTCGTCATAGTGTTCTCTCTAATCAGGAGTGACTTGGCGCAGATGCTTTCGAGCGCATCCGCGAATACGGTCACACTAAAATCCTGAATGCGCTAAAACAGCAGCGTGGACAAGGATTGAGGCTACTTTCCTCGATCCCCCCAGAACCTCCGCGGGCTTTGTGGTTTTGTTGACAGAAGGCAACACCTTTGTGTTATTCGACGAGTCAGGTTTTGCAGGCTTGTTGCTTTCCAGTGATACACAGTTGTCTATAGCGAGTCCGATCTTCAGCCTTCAGATCTGCTTTCGGCGGTAAAGTTCAGGAGTGCAGGAAAGCGCAGACGAGTTCACAGAGTTTGTAGCGCTTTCTTTGATCAGTCTGTTCTGAACGCCGCTGAAGATCGTTCAAATGAAGTTTGTTCGCCCACAGAGTTGCCTGCGACAGGATCAACAGATCAAGCGTCGAGGGCTGACATTGCTGGAGATGCTGCTGGCAGCGGCAATTCTTGCGATGTCGCTTGCCGTGCTTGCGCGTCAGAACGGCGTGGGGGTTCGAGCGGCGCTGCGATCTCAGCTGGAGACGGAATCCGCAGTGCTTTGTCAATCGCAACTCAATCGACTACTGAGCGAGAAGACTCCCACGGACTCGATAGCTGAGAGGCCGCTGACAGAAGCCGGGTCAAAGTCTCATCGCTGGATGTGGTCCGCGCAGGTGGAGCCATCCTCAGTGCCCGAGCTGCGATTGGTAACCGTGACCGTATTTGCTGAGGGCATGCATCGGGAGATTTCCACGGTGAAATTGTCGCGACTTGTGCCGGCATTCCCCGAGGCATCCCCGCAAAGAATCGCCGGGGGCAGAAGCCGATGAAGCGTCAGGTCATGAGATCTACGACTCTCGTGGAAACCCTTGCCGGTGTTGATCGGCAGAGTCGATTCCAGCATCGTCGCGCGTTTACTCTGATGGAGACACTGGCGGCATTGGCGATTCTGGGAATGGTTGTTTCGTCACTTAGTGCATCGCTGCATCTTTACTGGAAGTACAGAAGTGTCAGTCGCTCACAGATTACGATCGCTCAGCTTCAGCGAGGAATCATAGAAGATCTGACCAGCGATCTGAGAATGACGCTGCAGGATCCTGTTGCTGTTCGAGCCGCATCTATGGTCGCGGCGGCTCGTTCTGAATCTGCCATAGAAAAAGCTGGTAGTGAGCGATTTCTGAATGTCACTGAGCAGGTTCTGGAACTGCCAACAGATTTGCGTAACCAGCCTGTCCATTTCATCGGAACCAGCCAGGCGATGGCTCTTCTGCATGAGCAGAGGAATCCTCGATTTGATCAGGCTCGTTCCAATTATCAATCGGCGGGATTGAGCCACACTGTTTGGTGGGTTAACAGCGAAGGTTCGATTCGATTGCCACTTTTTCATTCCGGTCCACAGTTAATCACAGTGGCGGTTAATGCCTCGAAGGATCGAAGAGGACTGGTCCGAAAAGCCCGGAAAGACACTGGTGGATCAGCAAGCTCAACATCAGACGAAGACGAATGGTTAGTCGCTGCTGAGGTGGCAAGTTTGGGGCTGCGATATTTTGATGGCAAGAACTGGCGTACGGAGTGGAACAGTTTCCAACAACAGGCCTTACCTCTGGCAGTTGAAGTTTGTGTCACAATCGAGGGCGGACCCGAGCAAGAAACGCCGGTCGTTATCTGGCTTCCGCAAGCTTCGGACTGAAACCGTGCTGTTCGTGCTTTTGGCTGTTCCTCGGTTAGCTTTCATTTCTCGTGTAGTTTTCATTTTCGATCCTCAGTCCCGCAACTTATGCAAAGTGGCAGACCAAATTTACGAACAGCAAAGCCGAACCTCGCTCGGGTCTCGGCCGGAGTTCGTCGACGGTCCGGCATGGTGCTGATCCTGGTCCTTGTCGTTGTGCTGATGCTCAGTTTTGCGGTTTACTCCTTCTCGGAACTGATGGTGGCCGAATACGCTGCGACAAAGACGGGACTGCGGCAGCTTCAGCGGCGAGAGCTGGCAACATCCGGAATCGAGCTGGCTGCGTTGGCTATCCGGCAGCGAGAGACGTTTGTCGCCCGCCCGTTTGAGATAAGACTTCCGGGAAACGAACAGGCCATGATCTCGGTCCTGCGATCAATACCATCGAAGAGTACGCAGCCGATTTTTGGGATGAGTGATGAGTCTGCAAAGCTCAATATCAACACGCTGCCCCTCGAAAAGTCTCGACGAACAGAGGCGCGGCAGCGGCTACTTGTTCTGCCCGGGATGACACTGCAAATAGCTGATGCCATTCTGGACTGGCGGGACCCGGATGAAGAAGTGTCTGAGTTTGGTGCGGAGACTTCGTACTACGCGGGTCAGTCTTCTTCGCGACTTCCGCGGCAGGCGCCATTCGAAGATTTGAACGAGATCCTGTATGTTCGGGGCGTCAATACTGACATGTTGTACGGTGAAGATCAGAACCATAATGGTTTACTCGATCCGGAAGAGAATGATGGAGACGGACGTGCGCCACGGGATAACCGAGACGGAGTTCTCCAGCAGGGCTGGGCTGATCTGATCACCGTGCAAGGTTGTGAGAGCACTCTTCGCTCTGATGGTCGACCGAAGATCAACTTGAATCAACCTGTGCTGGCTCGGCTGTATGACGAGCTGGAGCCGGAATTTGGTAGTGAAGCGGCGACCTACATCGTTGCGTGGCGGATGCGTGGAGCGACTTATCTGGATGCTCCACGGCCTGACGAAGGAAACGATCTGGAACGTCGGCGGCTGGAGCGACTGGAGTCTGCCATGAGTCGGCTGAATTCCCAGTTAGGTGACGCTGAACGCGAGTCAGAAAAGCTAAATGCAGATCAGACTCGGCGAGGCGGTCTGACGCTCACAGAATCATCAGCCAAGTTTAAGTCGCCCCTTGATTTGTTCGGAGGTCAGGTCCAGGTTGCAATCAATGGCGTGGACACACTGTTAGAGTCTCCCTGGTCCGCGGATCCTGCGACAGCGCGCAGGATGCTGCCCGTGTTCGAACAGAGCCTGACGACGACCGATGAGATGGTTTTTCAGGGGCGAATCAGCATTAACGAAGCGCCAGAATCGGTTCTGCGGTCGATTCCGGGAATGAGTGAATCTGCAGCACGGACGATCGCTCGAATCCAGCCGGAGATTCAGTCGCTGAATGGCTCTGACGAATTTCGATCTGTGGCGTGGCTTGTCGGCCGTGGAATTCTATCGTTGCCCGAACTGCGTGAGATGGGACCTTTTATCACGACGGGTGGAGATATTCGCAGCGGTGTCTGTTTAGGTCAGATTCAGGGGGATGCCGCAGTTTCTTCGCTTCGATTCCGCGTTGATTGTTCTGGTTCTAGTCGACGGATCCTGTGGCTTCAGGATTTGCCGGTGATGTCTTCTCGTGAGCTGGGAATTCCTGAGATGCGGATGATGACGAACCCGCAGTGATGATGCCAGAAGTCATCGCTCGCCGGAGCGTTGTGTTGCCCGTGGGCAGCATCTGATCAGAATTGCGATGAGGGCTGATGAATTGGGTTGCGGCCGGCAAGTGAAGTCCGTCACATCGCAGAATGTCATGCACAATGATCGTATGAGACAACAAGGCAGCCTGACAATTCAGAACTATTCCGTTGGTTCGACCCCCGTTTCCATTCAGGAACTGGCGGTTCGATATCAAATGGAACTCGTGGACCTTGAGAACTTCGAGGTCGATCGTGAGTTGCTGGCGTTGTTTCCCAGCCAGGATCTGTTTCGGGAGTCGATTCTTCCCCTGAAGCAGACCGGCAACCGGGTCCAGGTTGCAATCGCGGATCCGCTGAATCTTCAGGCGGTAGATGAGCTGACATCCCGAACGGGAATCTATCTGGACAGTGTGCTGGCCTGCGGCGAGCAGATTCAGCGGCAGCTGAAAAAGTGTCTGGGCGTCGGTGGAGGCACCGTCCAGGAACTGGTGGCCATGTCAGTGGACGACGTTGAAGCGTTGCAGGCCGCGGCCGGCGACGAGATCGACAATGCGTCTCAGGCATCGTCTGTGGTGAAGCTGGTGAATGAGCTGATACTGGAAGCCGTTGAACAGCGAGCCAGTGACGTTCATATTGAACCCGATGAAGATGATCTGAGCGTCCGTTATCGGGTTGACGGAATGTTGCGGATACAGCCGATGCCGCCGGAGATCCAGCGATTCCGAGCAGCGATCGTCAGCCGCCTGAAGATTATGGCGAAGCTGAATATTGCCGAGAGACGTTTGCCTCAGGACGGACGAATTCGCTTGTCTGTGCGTGGCCGTGACATTGATGTCCGTGTTTCGATCATCCCGATGCTGCATGGTGAAGGCGTGGTGATGCGTCTTCTGGACAAGTCGCGATCAGTACTCAGTCTTGATGCGGTACAGTTCCCCAAACAGATTCGTGCGACATGGGAACAGTTGATTCGCCGACCTCACGGACTATTGCTGGTCACCGGACCGACTGGAAGTGGAAAGACGACGACGCTCTACAGTTCCTTGTGCGAGATTCGCAGGCCGGATCTGAAAATCATTACCGTTGAAGATCCGGTCGAATACAACCTGAAGCAGATCAGTCAGATTCAGGTCCAGAGCCAGATTGGTCTGACGTTTGCGGCCGGACTTCGCAGTATTCTGCGACATGACCCGGATGTTGTTCTGATCGGAGAAATTCGCGATGCAGAAACGGCCACCAGTGCGATCCAAGCATCGCTGACCGGACATCTTGTGTTAAGTACAATTCATACCAACGATGCCCCGAGCGCGTTTACGCGGTTGGTCGATATGGGCATCGAGCCGTACCTTGTTTCCAGTACCGTGGAAGGTATCCTGGCACAGCGGCTGGTGCGGCGATTGTGTGCAGCCTGTTGTGTCGAGCACGCTCCGAATGCGGATGAGCTCCCGCCGGATTTGTGCATGCAGACGGGACATTCTCTCCGTAGAGCCGTTGGATGTCGCGCCTGTAATCAGACGGGTTATTCGGGGCGGATCGCGATCTTCGAATTGCTGACCGCCAACAGTCCCATTCGCCGACTCTGTATTGATCAGGCACCGGCGAGTTTGATTCGAGACGCCGCGGTGGAGCAGGGCATGCAGACGCTCCGCCAGATGGGCTGGCAACGAGTTCTCGCTGGGGAAACATCGCTTGATGAGCTTGTCCGAGTCTGTCCGGTTGAGAACGACTAAAGTCGATGATCCGCCAGCAGCCTGTTGATTGAGTCAGTCAGCGTCCAGCTACGGATTACTTTTCGCTGTCGGCTTTTTACTGAACCCTAGTCCGCGGAAATTTGGCGATTTGCTCCAGAATCCAGGCTTTGCTGAACCCTTTTCTTTGCTTTGTTCCTGAGCCGCTTTGCGAACCTGACTGTTTGCGTGTCCGGTTTGTCCGCCGGCATTCTGCACAGGCACATAGGGTTGCCCCGCCACCGTTTGGCGCGAGCCGGTCTGGTGTGATGCCTGGCGAATGCTGCTTGAGTGGCCAACGGATGGCACTTTGCTGCGACTGGCAGGATTTACTTCGATCGACTGCCCGGATGGGATTGAACCTGAAGGCATCGGTTGGAACTCCGATTCGGAAGGCATGTCGACTGGATGCTCCATCGTGCCTTGTTGGGCAGGCAACATAAACTGTGATTCCGCAGGAGCACCATAAGTTCCGGTGAGGTTGTCGCCAAAGCTGAAAGCTTCAGCAGGCATATTGATCAGTCCGGCTTCACGTGCCTTCAGTAAGTCTGCGTGTCCATCGTGTTCCAGAACGGTGGGAGTCAGAAAGACCAGCAGCTCTTTTCGCTTGTGTCGGTTTAGGTCGTAACGGAAGAGTCGACCAATGAACGGTATATCGCCCAGCCATGGGACTTTGCGAACCACCACTGTCTGATCGTTAGTGATCATTCCGCCAAGCACAATGGTCTGTCCCGACTGTATGCTGACCGTCGTATCTGCGGTTGTTATGTCCTTGATTGGCGCTTCAATCACATTCCCGTTGGTTGCATCTGTGAAGATGGGAACACCAGTTCCTGGTGCAAGATTGAAGGCACTTTTCTCTGCGTTAACGTCGAGCTGCACGCGACCGTCCGGGCTGATGCGAGGTGTGACCTTCAGGATGATACCTGCCTGATCCTGGCGAATCACCGGGTTTGCACTGCCGACCGGAGTGATGGCGACACCGTCAACCACTGGAACCTGCTGGCCAATCTGAATAAAGGCTTCGTGGTTTTCGACGGCTCTGACCTGCGGGCGGCTCAAAACATCAATATTGAAGTGAGCATCGAGTGCTCTCAAAAGCAGATTGACGGATTCAGAGCCGGCGGAGAGGACAAGGCCACCGAAGCCCAGATCACCGTTCACGCGTCCTACACCGAAGTTTGAAAGACCCTGCGGACCAATCCGATTTGGATTGGCTGCAATATTGTTGCCAAGCGGCTGGTTGTTGAAATTGAATCCTGGTGCCGCTGTCTGTGACAGAATATTTTGATTAGTTGTCTGAACTCCGTTCGGAGCTGTTGTTGTTTGCGAAATCGTCACGATTTTGTCAACGACGCTGCGATCAAACAGTACGGAGTCCTGAAAGCCCAGCTCAACGCCCAGTTCGTTCGTATTTCCCAGTTCAACCTCAACCAACAGAGCCTGCACCAGAACTTCGCGAGGTGCGCGGTCAAGGTCTTCGATAATCCGTTGAAGTGTTCCCATTTCCTCTGCGGAGCCTCGAACCAGCAAGCTGTTCGTTGTCTTCTCTGCCACTACTCGCTGGCTGGCGTCGCCGGAGCTCATGCTGACCATACTTCCGTCGGCCCCAGTTCCACCGGGGCTGGAGTTCTGGTTCAGAAAGTCAGTGATCGCCTTTGCGACATCCTCAGCCTGCGCATGTCGGAGTTGATAAACCAGAGCCTGGCCGTCACTGGCGGCGACTCCGGAACCCAGCAGCAAGTCCCGCATTCTGCGCAGATAACTGCCCGTGTCGGTAACGATCACTCGGCCGGAGTTCGTCAGAGCCTTGACCTGTCCCAGAGGACTTTGCAGCAGCTTGATTTCTTCAACAGCCTGCACAGGGTCGGTGTGTCGCAGCGGGATGGCGACGCTTGCCAATTCATTTCGACCCAATGAGTCGATCATGTGAATTGGAATGAAAGGAATCATGTTGTCGGGAATCTGCCCACTGGCGTCTGAAAGAGTCAGGCGATTTCCATCGCGGACCAGGATCTGTCCGCTGGCGAGCAAGTAGTCATTGAAGATGTCAATCGTTTCCGTTGCGGAGTAGAGATTCTCGTCATAGTACGTGAAGTCTCCAGCGGGCTCAGAAATGGCTTGCAACGTGAATCCGGCATCCTTCGCAAATGTGCGCAGCACCGTGCCCCATGGAGCCCCATGAAAATTAAACGACCATTGACGCTCTGCAGGCAGACCTGGATTTCCATTGATGGCGTCCTGAGCTGGCGCGAGGTCGATCTGAGAATTGTAATTGTTAAAACGAGGGTCGTTGATTCCCGGGAGTGCGGGCATAGTGTCAGGAAACGCCTGATTGTGTCCAGGAGATGCGTCTGCTGGCAGAGAGTCACTTAATTGCACTTGTGAAATCGGGCTGACCGGAGACGGCGGTCGGAGTTGCATAGCCGAAGGTTTATGGGGGCGATTTCCCGCGGTCGCTGGCATCCCGGCTGAAGAAACTCCGTATCGGCCAGCAAAACTATGTCCTCCAATACCTGATTGAGGCGCTGACTGTCCCGAGTGAGAACGGATCCGTCCATCCTGAGCTGTCGCGGGTACGACCATGAGTTGTGCCAGCAGAAGCAGCACAATCGCGGGTACTCGGGCAGTATTCAGGCACGGAGACAATTCAGATTCCCACTTCGTCGAGAAGGTTTTGGATCAGAGCATAAGAGGCCCCGGGGAAGTACCCCAGGTTCTCTGATCGATACCATCGGCGCTTTCGTCGGCCAAACTGGATGAGGTTCAGGATTTGGGCTCAAGTATTTTCGAAGTGGTTTCTGAATTCACTGGATCGGCCGTTTCTGCTGGTTCATATGCCGGCTGGTTACACGATCCATGATGTTTTTTGAGGTGGGGGTGGAGGCCGATCATCGCGTCTGTTTGTCCTGTCGTGGCGGTGCGTCAGTGCTGTTTCTCGTCATGCCTCCGTACGGGAAAGACAGTCACGATCGACTTCTCGGCAGCTCTTCCGAATAGAACGATTTGATGCAATTGCTCAACACTGGTTGCGGACTAATTCTGCCTCTGCAGAGCACGCGGGGGGACCTTCAGATTTTGGTTTACGGTGATTCACATTTGTTGCGATTTGGCACAGGCCAACTTCAGGACTCCGGACAACAGAAACTTTGAAAGGAGTGACCAGGAACTACTCTCTTCAGATCGACGAAACGCTGCAATGCCGGGTTCCCCCCGAGCAACAACTCTTCTCTTGCGGTGCAAGTGTATTGCATCGGCAGTAGTCCGTCTCAACGAGGAGTGATAGGTTCGATGTTGAATCTCCTGAAAGTAGACTTCCTTCAGCGAGTCCGACTCGCTGGACTGTCGAGAGTGCTGGCTGCTGCAACAGCACTGATCCTGGCTCAAACTGCCTCCGCGACCAATCCGGGAAATGCTGTTCGTGACGGCCTATTCCTTTTCGGCAATCCAACCGCACCGTTCAAGACTTACTCGACGGGACAGTCCTTTGGAGATTGGAAAGTCGAAGCCGGTAATATTGACGTCAGCGTTCGTGAGTTCACCTACCCGGAGAATGCTTCGAACTCTGTGGATCTGAATGGTACGGCGTCCGGCCTGATTAGTCAGATCATGAAAACGGTTCCCGGCAAGACCTATACTGTACGGTTCATGATGTCCGGCAATTGGGACGGGGGAAAGGGAAAGTTCGGACTGGAACTGAAGGCTGGCCCAATGACAAGGAGATTGAGCATTGACCGACCAGCAGGCTGGTCAAAGACCAACATGAAGTGGAAAGAAATGTCTTATCCTTTCGTTGCGACCAGCAACGCGACGAAGATTTCTTTTCGCTCTACAACACCGGGTAACGGAGGTGTGGTCATCGCGGCTGTTGAGGCAGAAACTCCGGTTGATCCGCCTAATGCTTTGGAGACGATTCCGGTCCCAACTCCTCCGGACCTGCAAAACTACATCGCCGACAAGAGTGCAGCCATCGCTTTGGGTAAAGCACTTTTCTGGGACATGCAGACTGGAAGTGATGGAAAGACGGCCTGTGCTACATGTCACTGGCATGCAGGTGCGGATGTTCGCACGAAGAATACTCTTAATCCCGGGGCTCCTGGCAGCACCTTTGGTCATCAGACAGACGCAGGCCCGGCGTTGGCTGCTGATGCCTTGGCCAACTTCCCAGGTGTTAATCTGAAGCTCGAGCCGGGCGACTTTCCGTTTCATCGTCTTCAGACAATGGACTTACCGGAAAGCAACGACAATCCTGTCATCTTCGACTCAAAGAAGGTTGTCGGTTCGCAGGGCGTTGTGAGCAAGCAATTCCAGGGTATCGTCGAGGGCAATCCGGTTGACGATGGCATCACGACGGTTCATCCCGTCTTTAATCTTGATGGCACGAACGTTCGTCAGGTCACAGGGCGAAACGCTCCGACAACGATTAATGCGATCTTCTTTGACAGAAGCTTCTGGGATGGCCGGGCCAATCGCTACTTCAACGGAGTGAATCCATTTGGCGATCTGGATCCTGATGCACGAGTCCTGAAGTCGACTACAACGCAGAAGGCGACCACCAAAATCACTGGTTACAAATGGGTTCTTAAGCGAATTGGCTGGTGGTGCTATTGGGCCTACGAGCCTCAAACGACAACCACGAATGAGACCGTCGCATCCCTTGAGCCTGTCAGCATTCTCATCGACAACGGAGCACTGGCTTCACAGGCTGTTGGCCCGCCGAACAACAGTGTCGAAATGTCATGGGACGGTCGTACGTTCAAAGAACTTGGCCGAAAGATGTTTTCGTTGCGACCTTTGGCACAGCAGGCGGTTCATGAGAATGACAGCGTTCTGGGAAGTATGAAGGACGCCAGCGGTCGTGGCTTGAAGAGCGAGCAGAGCTATGCTGCTCTGGTCAAAGCTGCTTTCAAGCCGGAATGGTGGTCCGGCACAACCTTGACGTCCGATGGGTACACACACATGGAAGCCAACTTCTCCCTGTATTGGGGGCTGGCAATCATGATGTATGAATCAACACTGGTTTCAGATGACACTCCGTTTGACCGTTATCGCAAGGGTGACAGCGGAGCACTGACAGAAGACGCGAAACGCGGACTGCAGATCTTCTTGAATGAAGGCAAGTGCATTAATTGCCATGGTGGTCCTGAGTTTGCGGGTGCAACAGTCAGCCAGCTCCGTGGGGTACTCAGCAATGATGGCCCGATTGAGCTTATGCCGATGGCTGTCGGTTCAGCATTCTACGACGGAGGTTTCTACAACATCGGAGTCAGGCAGACCGAGGAAGACATTGCGGTAGGTGCCTCACATCCTCAGTTTGGTCCGCTGTCGTATTCAAAACAGAAGCAAAATGGTCGTAACGTCGTTGGTATTGATGTTCCGGGTGGGGCACGTATTGCGGTGAATGGAGCATTCAAGACTCCAACTCTGCGAAATATTGAACTGACCGGACCGTACTTCCACAATGGTGGTACCAAGAATCTTCTGGAAGTCGTTGAGTTCTATGTGCGAGGCGCCGACTTCAAGAAGACGAACATCAAAGATCTGGATCCGGACGTCGGAGGAATTCCTGAACTTCAGGGAAACAAGCCTGATCAGTTAGCTCTGGTTGAGTTCATGAAACATCTCACCGATGAACGCGTAAAGTTCCGAAAGGCGCCGTTTGATCATCCGGAAATTGTTCTTCCAAATGGTCACTCAGGAGTTGAGAACGGGGTGGCATTGGACAACAACTTTGTCCTGCCAGCCGTTGGACGTGAGGGCGGAGAACCGTTCATGTCGTTCGAAGAGGCTCTGGAAACCGGTTATTGATCCGAGTTGTTCCGAACGTCAGATTTGCCCGAAAGGTGCCCATTGCAAAGGTGGGCACCTTTTTTGTGGTGCCCGCCCCAGAGGTTGACGGTCAGACTATTCAAGCATAGCTGTTCTCAGAGCTACACGTCAGGACCGCGAGCTACAGTCGTTTCAGAATCGCCCGCAGCACCTCATCATCAGATGGCAGAGAACTGTTGAGTATCTGACGCAAGGGCACTGGCACTTCGTCCATTCGATAGGCGGTTGCTCGACGATGGATCCCATAGATCGCTGTATTGAAACGAACATCCGCGCGGACATTCCAGTTGGCGTTCGGCGGATCGAGCAGGATCACGGGAATACGACGGAGATTGCTCCGAGCGGCTTCTGAGAACCGATCGACTCGTTCTGCACCGACAAGGATCACGCAGTCTGTTTCCCCACGTTCCAGCATTGGGCCTGCAGAATATTCCACGGGGTTGAACCGAGGAAATCCGCGGCTGAGATTTACACTGAATGGATATCCCGTCTGCCAGCACAATACGCTGTCCGCTCCAGTAACGTCCCCCGGGACACGCATTCGACGTGCGACGAATCGAGTGAACATATTCAGATCGGTGACCAGTCGCAGCAAGGCTTCGACATTGGTATTTCCCGTGAGCGATTCTGTGAGAGTCACGCCAAAGAAGACGGCTCCGTAATGGCTGGCCTTCATCCGTTGAACCAGTTGTCGCAGAGAATCGACATCGACGCCACCGACAGTCGACTCATAGATATCGATCCCCTTGAGAAGGGCTCTGAGCGTCCAGAGAACCTCGAAGTCGGAGCCCTTTTGAATTCGTAGGAACGTGTCTGCTTTGGCAGAGGTTGCTGTGGCTTCAGAATCGACGACGACCACATGGCGATCTTTTCGACCGTTTGGTATCGAGAAGCCTGCTGCCTCTACAAATCTCTCCATGTGTCTGGGATGGCTGGTCAATGGATCGCAGGCCCAATAGATCACGAGATCAGAGCGATGCCGAACTTCTCCCAGCGTCGATGTAGATTCGCCGGCATTTTGAAACGCTACGATCGATGGGCCGTGGCCGATAGACGCCGTAGTGTCGATCGTTGCACCGATACGGTCCGCCAATTCGCAAACCGCTCGCTGGCCGTCTGTACTGCTGCGAGACAATCCGAAGAACAACGGAGCCCGCGCTTTGCGAATCATCCGGGCCGCTTCATCCAGAGCCTCTTCAAGATCAACATCGCGGCCATTGATGTCCGCGGGCGACGAGGGCAGGGCGGTACGAAGTGACTCAAACCACGGATTTGCCACAGAACAATCCGGTTGAAACTCCACAATGCGATCCTGTGCCACGCTGATAGAGAGATCATCGCAGACGCAGCCGCATCGATTGCAGGCAATGTCAGAATAAACCTGAACAGCAAAATCGTCCTCTGATGCAGAGCCGGAGTCTTTCGTCTGTGGGACATCATTTAGCATTTGGATCTTTCGTTTGGATACCGGTTCGCACCTCCAGCCGTAAACCTCAGCAAGAAGCCAGACGCTGCCCGGATGGTCCACGGAGTTTGGTTGCTTCATAGACAAACATGGCGCAACGGTCAGGATGTTTGATCCCCGGAGATGTCTCCACACCGCTGGCCGTATCAACTCCCCATGGATTTGCCTGCTCCACAATGCCAGCAACGTTCTCTGGTGTCAGGCCGCCAGCCAGAATCAGGCGAGGTCGTGTCTGTTGCAGGTAAAGAGCCGGGATTCTCAGGTCGACCGTCATTCCGGTGCCTCCAAATTCTCCGGCCACAAAGGCATCCAGCAGGCAGGCGGCTAGTGGCACACGCTTTTGCAAATCATCGATAGTACGCATGTACTCATCAAGCCGTTCCAGGGAAACTCGCAGAGCACGGATAATCAGTAGGTTTGGTCGCGCATCATGCAGTCGACAGATCAAATCCTGCGTTTCATCACCGTGAAACTGAACGGCCGTCAGACCAACTTCGTCGGAGGTTCTCGCAATGTCGGTAACTTCCGAATTGACGAAGACACCGACGATATCCGGGGGGCTGGTCTTTGTGCCATGGGTGCGGAAGACATTGGCGATCTCCGCCGCTGCGGAGACCGATATAAATCGCTTTGACTCGCTGAAGAAATTCAGACCGACAGCGCTCGCCCCCGCGTCTCTGACAGCACGAGCACTTTCAGTGGTTGTTACACCGCAGATCTTTGTCCACATGTTGATTTGCTATCTGTTTCGGAGGCGAGTTCAGTCCTCGATCTCCGGAATGGGGCTGTTCGGAAGAATGTCTTTACCCTCCCAATTTGCCTGGCCGGTCGCCGAATCGTACAGCAGAATGCGATCACGACTTCCAGGAACGGGCTTTCGGTTAACTTTCGGGATCCACTGACGGTGTTCCGCAATAATTTGAGCGTGTTCCGGGCGAGACGCCAGATTTGTCCACTCGTTCGGATCCTCAACCATATTGTACAGCTCCTCAGATCCGTCGGCGTAACGGATATATCGCCAGTCGCGAGAGCGTATGCCATGATTGTCATGGTTGTGAGTCGTAATAGCCGGCCAATCTCTTGCGATGGAGGAGTCCTTGAGTTGCGGCAGCAAGCTGTGCCCTTCAAGCCCTTCTGGTTGTTCCAGATGACAGAGTTCCGAAAGTGTTGGATAGATATCCAGCAATTCTGCAGGCTCTGCACAGCGAGAATCAGGAGTTACACCGGGACCAGCAAAGATGAGTGGCACACGAGTCCCGCGATCCCAGAGCGAATTCTTCCCTGTGATACCCTTTTCTCCCAGATGCCAACCATGATCTGACCACAGGACAATGATCGTATTGTCGGCATACGGGCTGGCCTCCAGGGTGTTCATGATTCTTCCTATCTGTGCGTCAACGAACGCTGTGCTGGCAAGATAGGAACGAACAAGATTGGTCCATTGTTCCGATTGCTTCAGGAACTTGAGGCGAGGTTCCGGCAATTCCCAGTGAAGGTACCAGCTGAACCGCGGCGTGTCGGCTCGGTCGTCATCCAGGACGGCCGGCAGCTGGAGGGACTCTGCGGGGAACTTGTCGTACCAGTTCCGTGTCACATAGCAGGGGACATGTGGCAGAAAGAATCCAACACTCATGAAGAATGGGCGATCATGAGTTGTGCGGAGTTGATCAACAGCCCATGAAGCGAGCTTGTAATCGCCCTTGTCTTCATCGTTGTGCGGAAACGTACCCCAGTCGACAAGTGGGTGACCGCTTGGCGTCACGACCAGAGGAGACTTTGGTCTCGCTCCCACATCTGCGGGAGGACCCACACCATCAAACTCATTGTCTGCAGGACGACGGCCGTAACCGCCATGATAAATCTTTCCTGCCATCAGATTCTTATAGCCACTTTGGCGAAGATGCTGAGGGAGTGTCAAAACCTCTTCAAGGCCCTCTGCATCGCGAAGTGCAGGAGATAGCCCGTAAACACCAATTGAAGACGGGCGGCGACCGGTAAGAAGGCTGACGCGTGACGGATTGCAGAGAGGTGACTGGCAATGAGCATTCAGGAAGACAGTGCCCCGTTTCGCCAGCCGATCGATGTTGGGAGTTCTCGACTGAGGATGGCCCCCAAGACATCCAATCCAATCGTTCTGATCATCGATCGCGATCATCAGGACATTGGGCCGCTCGCGATCAACCGGTTCGGCTGCGAAGATCGGCGAAAGCATAACGGTCATTAAAGACGCGATCAGAGAAGTCCGGGAAACGCAGTGGTCCATAAGAAAGCAGTTCAAGAGGTTGACTCCAACAAGCGGAAACGCGGCCGGGAGATCGTGATTCTGGCAATACCACACAAAAATTGAAAACGGCCTCAATCCGGAGATTCGATCGTACGATAAACAGGTGTCCTTCAACCGAACCGGCTGAAACGACCATAACCTCAGCAGAAAACTGGTGACTGGACATAGCTGATTCGCAAGTAGAACGGTGAAAAGCCCAGGAAATTGCGAAGCAGCGGCAGAGTGGCTGGACATCTGGTCCAACAGCTGCCAAAATATGTGCCCCCCCGAAATGACCTCACATTCGGGGCGTATAGCTCAGTTGGTTAGAGCGCAGCTCTGATAAAGCTGAGGTCCGTGGTTCGAATCCACGTACGCCCACTGTGGCGACAGCGCCGGTGAATTTGAGGGGACGTAGCTCAATTGGGAGAGCGCTGCCCTTGCAAGGCAGAGGTTGTCGGTTCGATCCCGATCGTCTCCAGTGGTCTTCGGGCCAAAAAAGTGGTTCTGAAAGTTTTAAACTTTTTTGAACCGAAGTGTTGACGAGAACTCAAACGCTCGATACACTTCCCCCTCCGCGGAAATGAGCCAAACGGCCCAGTGACGCGAAATGATCTTTGACAATTTAATGAAGTCTAAGTGGC
>CANHVD010000026.1 GCA_947463775.1 Planctomycetaceae bacterium
CAGTGAGTTGCCAGTCAGCGAGTCATTGCCTGAGCCACCGACGATATTCTCAAACGCATCGGTGGTATTCAATTTCAGCGTGCGATTGGCATGCACCGTCTGAACGGCCGTTGTCTCCAGACTAAGGATCACATCCGTCGTCAGTGAGCTGAACCAAAGCGTATCTGTGCCCGCAGTGACTGCCTCTGTCACTGTGTCCGCTTCCGCTGTCGTTGCGGTCGCAAACACATAGGTGTCATCTCCTGATCCACCAACTAAAGAATCATTACCGCTGCCGCCGGTCAGCTTGTCGTTCCCGCCGTTACTCGTCAGTGTGTTTACCAGCGAGTTGCCCGTCAGCGTGTCGTTACCCGAGCCACCGACGATATCTTCAAACACACTGGCAGCATTCAGTTTCAGCGTCCGATTCACATGCACTTTCTGCACAAGGGATGTTTCCAGGCCGAGGATCACATCCGTCGTCAGTGAGCTGAATGAAAGCCTGTCCGTGCCCGCATTCGCCGCTTCCGCCACTGTGTCGGCTTCCACCGTCGTTGCGGTCCGAAACACATAGTTGTCATCTCCTGATCCACCAACCAGAGAATCATTACCACCGCCACCGGTCAGCGTGTCGTTTCCTGCATTCCCTGTCAGCGTATTCGTCAGCGAGTTGCCCGTCAGCGTATCGTTGCCGGAGCCACCGACGATATCTTCAAACACACTGGCAGCATTCAATTTCAGCGTTCGATTCGCATGCACTGTCTGCACAAGCGATGTCTCCAGGCCGAGGATCACATTCGTCTTCAGTGAGCTGAACGAAAGCGTATCTGTGCCCGCACTGGTAGCTTCAGCGACTGTGTCCGCTTCCGCTGTCGTTGCGGTCGCAAACACATAGGTGTCATCTCCCGATCCGCCAGCCAGAGAATCATTGCCGCTGCCACCTGACAGCACGTCGCTCCCAGCATTCCCAGTCAGCGTATTCGCCAGCGAGTTGCCCGTCAGCGTGTCGTTTCCCAGGCCACCCTCGATATTCTCAATTGCGTCGATCGCATTCAATTTCAGTGTGCGATTGGAATGTACTGTCTGAACGGCCGTTGTCCCAAGACTGACGTTCACATCCGTCGTCAGTGAGCTGAACGAAAGCGAATCCGTCCCCCCATTCGCGTCCTCGGTCACTGTGTCCGCTTCCGCCGTAGACACATCGGTGTTATCTCCCAATCCGCCAATCAGATACTCATCACCACTGACACCCACCAGCGTGCGGTTACCTCCGCCACCAATGATCTCTTCAAACACACTGGCAGCATTAAATCTCAACGGCTGATTCGAAAACATTGATTTGAGAAACGTCGCCACCTGCTTACCAAGAAATTCATTTCCCGGCTCAGAGAAGTGAACATCATTCGGGTTTTGCCATTCGGCCAGATATGGCGTGATGGCTGTGAATAAATCATCAATTGCGACTCCATGCTCTTGCATCACGTTAGCGGCGGCTGCGTTGCGTGGAGCAATCGAGTCGGCGGAATACGTGCCGGGAACGTCCGGAATCGGTGTTGTGCTGGCCCAAACCAGCTCCGCACCGGTCCGCTGCATTCGTTCGATAAGCTGTTCAAGCCGAGTGGCGTAATCCGCCAGCGGTGTCCTACGATCATGGATTCCGAAATTGAAGTGGATCACGTCCCACTTGCCGTCGCCCAACCATACGTCAATCTTATTCAACCCGTTAGACGTTGGACCGCAGATGGATGGAGCTCGATGAACATTGGCGATTCCTGCAAGTTCTTTTCGGACCGTCTGCGTGTAGGCGCGTGAGACCGAATCGCCAATAAGAAGGACTCGTGGCAACGCTGGATCGTCTTCGACGAAATCCCATGCGTTGGACTTTCCGGCAGCCTTCTCACGCTTGTGAATCGGCAGATAGTAGCTGCCAAGCTCCGCCTGTAATGTACCCTCCCATTCTTGACGGGCGGGCGTCAGCGTTTCAACCCATGCTTGATACCTGTCATCGAGCTCCGCTTCCTCCTTAGTTTCGGTCGCAAACAAATAAGTATCATCGCCCAATCCGCCAACCAGAGAATCATCGCCGCGGCCACCGGTCAGCGTGTCGTTCCCGCCATTCCCCGTTAGCGTATTCGCAAGCGAGTTGCCCGTCAGCGTGTCATTGCCAGAGCCACCGACGATATTTTCAAACGCGGTGGAGGACCCCAGGCTCAGTTTTAGATTAGCATGCACAACCTGAGGCGCACCGGTGCCCAGATTGAGTGAAAGATCAATGTTTGCTGTGGTTGTGAGCGACAAGTCGATTGTGTCTGTGCCGCCACCCGCTTCATCCAGCTTGAATAGCCCCAGGGGCGCATCGGCGTCGAACTGGTAGATGTCGCTTCCCACCATACCAGCCAGAGTACGGTTTTCGATGCTTGTGAGAATCAAACTGGCCCCGTTCACTGTCAGGCCGGTACTGCTCACGGTGAAGGTGTCTGCAATGCCGGTTCCAACAACTCGCACCGAATCAGTTCCGCTGAGACCGAACAGCGTTAGTGGTGCATCCAGTGGGAACGTACCCAGACTGGTTGACGCAGCTCCATTGGTGGCCACGGTGATCGCCACGCTGCTGCCCGAGTATGTCAAAACAAACGCATCATTTTCGACCGTCCCTTCTGGCTGATTGAGGACGTTCACGGTTACGACCTGTTCAGCACTGAGAGCTGGCGAGCCGCCATCTGTAGCCACCACGGTAAACAAGTAGCTGGACTTCGATTCAAAGTCCGCTGATGCGAGCAATGTTACGGCGCCGGTTGTTTCATTGATTGTCACAAACGCCGCATCATCCACGCCGAGTTTAATGCTATAGGTGATGTTGTTATTCGGCGATGTTGTATCTGGATCGGCGGCAACGGCTGTGTAGTTCACAGTGCTGACAGACTCATTTTCGGCAATAGAGTTTGTGGTGCCGCTGCTCCACGTCGGAAGCTCATTGACGTCGCTGACCGTGACTGTCAGGTTCTGTACCGTGGTCAAGACCGGTGTGCCACTGTCCGTCGCTGTGACCTGGACGTCGTAGGTGTTATTCGCATCGGTATCGGTCGGTACCTCGAAATTCGGTGCCACAACGAATGTCAGCACGCCGTCGCTGGTGATGGAGAATTGGGCCGAGTCGGCTCCTCCAGTGATCGCGAACGACACCGTCTGGGATTGCGGGTCGGCATCAGTCGCTGTGACTGTAGCCACGGCCGTCGTGTTCTCCGCCACATTGTGGCTGGCGCTGGATGTGAACGCCGGAAAGCCAAACGTCAACAGGATCCTCGCTTCCAAACACTCCAGTATCCGTTGCTCGTGAACCACCCCTTGTTCACGACGCCGAGTCACGTTGCGCGATTCACGGGGTCGCAACGATGGGCGATGAGAGAAAATCTGGCGAAGCCATTTCGTGAGTTGCATGGTGAAATAATTCAGGAACGTTTGGCGAGGGTGATAACGCGGACTTGTCAGTTTGATAGTTCGTGGAACGCACTTGAAGGTGGAAGCAGTGGAAGATGCGGCAGACAAAGGCTAACGACCGTCACAAACGCTGGCCGACCGTCACGCATGGCCAAGTCATTCAAGTGACTGCGATCCTCAGGAACCAGAGCACTCAAGAACGATAGACGCCACAACGGATTGAAGTTCGCTCGCTCGCTGAACGTTGCCGGCCAGCCGAACATCGTGTTGACGAACACGACGCGGCCGTCGGCATCGACCGCCAATTCATGCACGTCGATGTGTCCCGTCGTGTCGCTGACTCGCGGAATGTAGGCCAAGTCGTTGCCGCGTCTCGCCCCATCTGGTAGATGCTGCATTTCGTCTCCGTCGGTTACGGTCCCTTCGACAGCCCGATACGGAACCGCGCTGGTCGGAGATTGCTCCAGGCGCCAAATCCGGTACCGGGAACTCAGGCAAATGGCCTGCCCGTCTAATGACGAACACATTCCCATGCGATGGTTATAAGTCCGCTCAAAGATCGACCGCGGTTGGTCCGCGTCGCTGACAGGAGCCCCCTCTCCACGGGCGAACTTCCGGCCGACGAGAAACAGCTTACCGATTTGATAGGTGGTAAACGCATGACTGCAGTGCTGCGGCCAGTTCAGGAACCCACACGAGCCAATTGCATTGAGCCATGGCGTTGATTCAGAAGGGTGCGTGGGAGACGAAATGAACGGTAGTTCCACCAAAAAAGGTTTCCCGATGGAGTGACGTCGTCAAACCATTTAATAGATCAGAAGCACCGAACGGTTGTATGTTCTCACTTCAATTGCTTCAGGCTACCCAGAAGCAGTTCACAAAATCCGCCATCTGCGACGATCTCAATGGGGGACGTGAAATTCAACCAGTAGGTTCGGTATCCTAAGTACTGGTCCACGCGAATCCAATCGAAAAACATGGATTTCTGTATGAGTCTTAGTGGAAGGTATTCTTTGTTTCGGCTGACCATGTGAGTGTTCGGCCTCGTGTTGAGGTTGTGGTTTCGTTTACTCATTCTTAATGAGTCCTGGTGTCGCCGTAACTGTTCACAGACTGGTCTTCGTTGAGCATGACGAATTGATCAAATTTCGTGGATAAGCGACGGGGTGATCATCAAACCAGATTTCATCCCGCAGGTGACGTGGGACCAGAGTGGTCCTGCGGCTTCAGCGTGTTCTGTGATGTTGGCCGAACGGCTGGAGTGACCGGCCGTTCCTTGATTGTGCCCCCGTCTTCTTCGCCCATTCGCACGCCCCCAAGACTGATTACTGCTCTTTAGACTACGCCGTGAACAGTTACGTTGCATCTGACACCTTTATTTCATCTGATGAGTGAGGGTTTGATGGATGCTGGCCCGGGCGATATACGACCGGCGATGTTTTTGTTGACGTACTCCACGATGGTTGCATTGTCGTAGACTGGCAGATTCAGTTTTTGGCAAGCGCCGGAGCCACAATCGGGGAATGCTTGGTTTATCTGATGAATATTTGTGGAGTAACTCTGGCCGAGTCGTGGCCGTTGGCATCCAATCAACCGGCGGCCATGATGAAGCGAGCAGTCGCCGGGCTTCAGGAAGGTTCACCGGCTCATTTCATTGTGTTTCGAATGACGCCAATCGCGACATCAGGCGGTCGTGGCCTTGTGAGTGATCCTCTTGAGTATCCGGTTGCTGGTGGTGTCGTTTACCGATAACTGTTGTCGTGATGTTGACGAATAGCAACATGTGATGTCTTCTCACCAACGTGTAAATCTTTGCTGACACGTAAATCGGCCTGTTTTAGACATTTTTGCTCTTGCGCGCTCAATGGCATTGTTTTTGTTCTGTAGTCCAGAAGAGGGATCCGGCCCGCGCCGTGATGCCGAAATGCTACGTGAACAAGATTTGAGGTGCCGTGATGAAGGCTTTGGAAGTTGCATTGATCTCTAGTGCGTCTCCAGGATTCCTGCGAAATGTCGGAAGCCTGATGGCTGGCCAGTGCCGACTGATGGAATGTTATTCTCTGCCAGAAGCCGCGCAGATGATTCAACTGCATCGGCCGGACTTTGCCGTGTTCGATATTCGCTCTGCTTCTCCGCAGCAACTGGCTCGAACCTACGCGACAATTAGTAACGTAAAGTCGGTCGACTGTGTGTTAGTCATAGTTCCCGGGCAGTTAACCAACGATTCATTGCCGGAGGAAATTCTTCACTCCACCCGCATGATCGCGCTGACAAACCATGACGAGAATTACCATGAACTGGTAGAGTCGATACTTCGGCCGGAGAAGCCTGCTGCTGATTCGGTGCTTGAGAACGAAGCTGTGGTCGATCAACATCAAACTCAGAAACCAGCAGCTTTGTTGCAGGGAATGAAAGAACCTCTGCCGCAGATTTCGCGCCAGCAGCCTGCTCGAATCAATGCGTCAGACGATCTGCGTAATCGCAGTGAAGTTGTCGATTCCGTGCCTGGACTGATGGCGGAGAAGTTTCGCACGCGAACTCCTGAGCTTCGAACCATGCTGAAGCGGCTCGAAGTGGCTGCTCGGCATAATGTCACCATCCTGCTCATCGGAGAAACCGGAGCCGGCAAGACTCACCTTGCCAGTCTGATTCATGAACATTCAACTCGGCACAATGAACCGTTTCTGCATGTGGCGTGCGGAGCGTTGCCTGGTGAGTTGATCGAAAGCGAATTATTCGGTCATGTGAAAGGTGCGTTTACCAGTGCTCATGCTGACAAAGACGGTAAGTTTCTCGTCGCCGGAAGCGGTACGATTCTGCTGGACGAAATCGACGTCCTGACTCCGGATCAGCAGGTCAAATTGCTGCGAGTCATTGAGAAGGGAGAGTTCGAACCAGTCGGCTCGAACAAAACGCTGCATGTGAAAGCAAGAATTATCGCCGCGAGCAACCTGCAGCTTCAGCCGCTGGTGGAGTCGGGCCGCTTTCGCCCGGACCTTTACTATCGACTGAATACGCTCAGCTTTACTTTGCCGCCGTTGCGTAAGCGACTGCCGGATATCGAGCCATTGGCTCGGTTTTTCGTCCACCAGCATGCCTCGAACCTGGGGATCGATGTTGTAGAGATCACTCCGGAGTTTCTGGAATGTCTGTTGAGCTATCCGTGGCCGGGTAATGTGCGTGAGATGGAGAATGCGATTCGCAGTGCTGTTATTTACAGTCATGACGGTCGTATGATGCCCGACACATTGCCGTCTCATGTGATTGAAGGGCATGCGGGCCCGGGAAATGATCCGTCTGTCGCAGCGTTTTTCTCAGTTCGACGCGGGGAATCTTTGGAGAATCGCATCGAACTGACGGAGAAGGACATTATTGAACAAGCCTTGCTGAGCAACAGTTTCAGCCGCACGAATACGGCCAAACACCTTGGAATTAGCCGTGTTACGCTTTATAACAAGATGCGAAAATACGGAATTCTGCCGGAACGGTAAGTCGGGGTAACGTGCTCAAAAGAGAAAGTCCGGGCAGCAAAGGCTCAAGGGAGTCGTTTTTCCTTGCCGATTTGCTCGTGCGGGCTTAGACTCCGCGACTTCGTTTCCCGGCCAGGAGGCCGGATTCTGTCACGCCGACGGTATTCGCCTCGGCATTTTGGTTCGGTCGGATAGCGGATGTACTCGTCATCAGCTCGCCGAAACCCCTGAAAGTTCAATGAGATGAAAAAAGACATCCACCCAAAGTATCGTCCTGTTGTATTCCAGGATACATCGACAGGAACGCAGTTCATCATCAACTCCACGATGCGTTCTAAAGAGAACATCAAGTTGGATGATGGCAAAGAATATCCGCTCGTGAAAGTGGAAATCAGCGCTGCGTCTCACCCGTTCTATACGGGCAAGATGAAGTTCGTCGACTCCGCTGGTCGCGTCGAGAAGTTCACGAAGAAGTACAAGTGGGGCAAGAAAGAAGAAGCTGCGAAGTAGCGACGACAATTTCACAATCAGCAACAGGGCGTGCGCATTCATCTGCGCACGTCCTTTCTTTTTGGATTGATTTCGCTTTCTTAGTCAGAGGTTCCTTCAATGTTTCCCGTTCTTGAACGCCAACTCGCTCGTTACGAGGAACTTGAAAAGCAGATGCAGGACCCGGATGTTCTCAGCAACATCTCGCGGATGCTGGAGATTCAGAAGGAGCTGGGTTCGCTTAACCGCATTGCTGCGGCGGTACGGAAGTTTCATACGCTGGAAGGCGACATTGAGACCGCAAAGATGATGGTCGATGAGGAAACCGATCACGAGTCTCGCGAATATGCCAAGGCCGAACTGAATGCTTTGATTGCTCAACGCGATGAGCTCTCGGTTGAGCTGGAAGATATGGCGACGGCGGGCGATTCGATCACTCGTGGTGCCTGTATCATGGAAGTTCGCGCGGGCACAGGTGGTGATGAAGCCGCGTTGTTCGCCAAGGATCTGTTTGACATGTACATGGCGTACTGTCTGCTGAAAAACTGGAAGACTGAAGTTCTTGAATTCAGCTCGACGGAACTGGGAGGCCTGAAGGAAGTCGTCTTTTCCATCACCGGAGACGGCGCGTTTCACGCATTGCAGTTTGAGAGCGGTGGGCATCGCGTTCAACGAGTTCCCGAGACGGAAACTCAGGGCAGAGTTCACACAAGTGCGGCAACGGTCGCGGTGTTGCCGGAAGCTGATGAAGTCGAAATTGATATTCGTCCGGAAGATCTTCAGGTCGATACAATGCGAGCCGGTGGTCCCGGCGGGCAGAAGGTGAACAAGACTGAAAGCGCCGTGCGACTGACTCACTTGCCGACCGGTATCGTTGTGAAGTGCCAGGACGAAAAGAGTCAGCACAAGAACCGCGCGAAGGCGATGCGAGTTCTCCGCAGTCGTATTTTGGAAGCGCAAACCACGAAGTTGCAGAATGAGCGAGCCGCCGCGCGTCGAACGCTGGTCGGGTCGGGCGATCGCAGTGAGCGAATTCGCACCTACAATTTTCCTCAGAACCGCATGACCGATCATCGCTGTAATTTGACGATCTACAAGTTGGATCGGATCATGACGGGTGATATGAATGAACTTATCACCGCTCTGCTGGCCTTCGACCGCAACGAGCGATTACGAATTGCCGATGAGGCGATGTGAGACGATAAAGAGAGTGTTGCAAAAACAGGTTTGTCCGTGATCCCTGGGTGATACTGCTGTGGCACGGGGTAAACGATGAAGAACGTCCGACTCAATACGCCAGTGTTCAGGCACCTGATGCTGATATTGGTCGGATTGTTCGTCTGCTGTTCACTCGGAATCATCCAGCTCCATTATCCTCGCGCGTTCGAGAACGATCCATTACTGACGCCGGTACAGGTTGATTCTGTTTCAGGCTTTACACTCACGCTGCGGGACGGAAGAGTCTTTACCGTTGACACCAGCGAAGAGTCACTGGACCAGATCGTTAAGGAATCGGGCTACAGGGTTGATCTGGAGCCCTTGCCGCAGTCAACTCATTCGATCGTGTATGTGAAGCGTCGAGGTTGGATTTGCGGAAATTCGTGGCTAGGCGTGATTAATATCCCCATGATTCCTGACGACGTCCCCATTAACCGACGAAAACAGATCGGGACGGCAACTCTGGCTGATCAAGGTTTGGATTGAAGTATTGCGGATGGCAGGGGAATTCTGTTCACTTGTTGATGCCGTGGGCAGGTCTTCGGGGTAAATCCTGCTTGCCGATGGGGCAGAATCCGGTTACTCTCATAATCCCGCCGCTGATTCTTACCGACCTCGTTGCTCCTCTGGAGAACGTTTCATGCCAGAGCAAACCGATGCGCAGAAGTTCTGCGTGCAGCCCCAACACGCAGGCCATTCTTTCGGCAACTTCTTCGGACGAACTCGAGAAGGTCTCTACGTCGACACACGGCGCTCAATGTTGAAGGCCGGGATGGCCGGAATGGCCGGTCTTTCGTTGCCGGGTTTACTACAGGCCAAAGCAGAAGCGGCTGCTGCAGGAATCTCCGGGCCGACCGGGAAAAGTGTGATCCTGTTATGGATGGCCGGTGGTCCAAGTCACATCGATACCTGGGACAGTAAGCCGGATCGTCCGTGGGTCAATCGAGGTCCATTTGGTGTCACGAAAACCAAATTGCCGGGCGTTGTGATTTGTGAGCATTTGCCGAAGCAGGCTGCAATGCTGGACAAGTTCACGATCATCAGGTCTGTGGATGCTCGTCACAGTAATCATGAACCGAACATGGTTTTCCAGACGGCGAATCTTGCGGCGGAACCTCGCGTCAATCCGGAAGCGGTCAGGTATCCATCGCTGGCGTCTGTAATCGCCAAGAGTCACGGGGCCAACCATCCGGCGATGCCTCCGTTTGCCGCCTTCATGAAGTCACGCTCGCATCTGGCGTTTGCGGGCTATCTGGGGAAACAGTACGACCCGTTTCTGTGTGATAAGGCCACAACACTTCCGGTCTACACAGATGTTGGCGTTGATACGGGCCGAACAACGGGCGGTGACTTGTTCCAGATGCCAAAAGGGTTGTCCGAAAATCGTTTGAATGATCGAGTGAGTTTGCTGAAGCAGTTCGATCATATGAAAGCCGGACTCGATCAGGATGGTTCGATGGACGCATTGAACACCTATCAGCAGCAGGCGGTAGATTTGCTGTTAGGTGAGCGTGCTCGTCAAGCGTTTGATCTTAAACAGGAAGATGCAGAAACGCGGGAGCGATACGGAAAGCATCTCTGGTGCCAACAGGCGTTGATCGCGCGTCGATTAGTCGAAGCCGGTACAACATTTGTCACACTGGACCTTAGCTATCACGGTGCCTCTGGGACGTGGGATAATCACGGCGACAACATTCCTCCGTACGGCGGAATCAGCAAAGGACTCGGGCCATTGCTGCCGTTGTTTGATCATCTCATCACGACGCTGGTCAGCGATCTGGAAGCTCGCGGTTTGCTGGATAAAGTGATGGTGATTGCCATGGGAGAATTTGGCCGAACTCCGTCAATGGGAACTCAGGACAGCACGGACGGTCGTAACCATTGGCCGGAAGTAATGTCGATGTGCCTTGCAGGTGGCGGATTGCGGCATGGTCAGGTAATCGGAGCTACCGAAAAAGACGGGGGCACAATCAAGGAACGACCGGTCACTCCAGCCGATCTCGCAGCCACGCTGTTTCGCTACTTCGGAGTTCCTCAGGACTACCAGTATCTGGATCACCAGGGGCGACCTCGTTTTGTCGTGGACGGCGGTTCCCCAATCGCGGAGTTATTCTGACACTGATCGTGATGCCATTGATTCAGGGGTGTCTCCAAAATTCCAGACACCTTTTTCCTGACGCTTCCGGAGCCCGTGGTCGTCCTGGAAGGCTGCAACTTGAGTTTTGCGCTTCTGCCCTGTTCAGGCGAAGCGAACGCCGGCGATCAGGCGATGGTGTTCTGAGGCGGCGGGGAGAATACTGGAGACGCGGGGTATTTTACCGAGGGGCCCTGGTCCCAGATCCACCGACAACGTCAGCCATATGATGGATGGCCTGTCTTACAGGTCAGAGCACGCAATGTGAGCAGCAGCGTCCTTTGCACTGCCGGACCTCGCTTTGCTCGGTCCGGCCTGCATTCATCAGAAGATTCTCACCAGTACAACTAACCGAGATCAAACTTTGGAGCGGTGAAGTCATCTTCTGATGAGGCTTCTGAAACAGTCACTTTCGGGCGATCGTCTGAGGTCGACTTGCTGACTGGCGGCGTATAAGTCACCGTCTTCTCGGCTTCGCGAGTTGCACTGCGGATCTCGTCCTGAAAGCCAGACACGCCCTTTTTGAACTCGGCAAAACTCTTGCCCAGGTTCTTCGCCACTGACGGCAAGTTCTTGCCGAACAGAAGCAGGGCTATAATGCCCACGATCACCATTTCAAAACCGCCAACACCGGGAAGGAATCCCATCGCAATTTCTCCCTCGGAGGGCTCAACCCTCCAAACATATCTCGTTACCAGCGGAACAGGCCATCACGTATATCCAGAATCAAATGTTTGAGACTCCGGACACACTGCGGCAGGTGTTTTCCAAGCAAAAGCAGACCCGCGACAGACACGATCAACATCTCAAAGGAGCCAACACCCTGAAGGGATCCCATCGCTATTTCTCCCTCGGAGGGGTCAATCCTCTGCACATAGCTTATGACCAACGAAACAGGGCGTTCCGTACATTCAAGTCCAGTGCTTTCAAGATGGGCTCCGCTCCAATGAGGAACAAGCTGAGCCCTCCTGCGGAACTCACTGCAGCTTGTCAGAACCCTCTTCGTCGCCCTCTTTCATACCCTTCTTGAACTGTACCAGGCTTTGCCCGAGTGATCGCATGGTCCCTGGCAGTCGATTGCCGAACAACAGCATGACAATCACCAGCACGATCGCCATTTCCATCCAGCCTGGAACCCAGGCAAAGATTGGTTGAGAAGCGATTTTCCACAGCAGATTATTCATCGGAATTCGTCCGAAAATTTGAGGATCAAAAACCCATCGGTCATGTGAACCATCTTACCAGTCTGAACGCGCGAAGTCTCAGGGGTATGAGGCAAAATCATGCCCGGGAATCCTGTTTCCCTCCGAAAAAGCCCCGCGCAGTTGGAAAAACCGGCTTTATCTCATCTGTTCAGCAATGAGAAACGCAATCTCCATCGCCTGTTCGTAATTGAGACGTGGATCCACCTGGCTGCGGTAATCGCGTGTCAGATCCGATTCGGAAAGGTTTCCGGGTCCACCAATACACTCGGTGACGTCTTCCCCGGTGAGTTCCAGATGGATTCCGGAAAGTCGACTGCCCACTTCTTTGTGGATGCGAAACGCGGTAATGATCTCTGACATGATGTCATCAAACGAACGCGTCTTGATTCCATTGCGAGCTGTTTGGCCGTTGCCATGCATCGGATCACAGCTCCACAGGACTTTGCATCCGGAACGCAGCACCGCTTCCGCCAGTGCAGGCAACTTGGATCGGATCTTTTCAGCACCAAAACGATGAATCAACGTCAGTCGCCCCGGCTCATTATCCGGATTCAGAATCCTGATCACCTCGATCAATTCATCGGGCGCCATGGAGTTGCCAACCTTCAGGCCGATCGGATTGCGGATGCCCCGGAAGTATTCAATATGAGCCCCGTCGATCGCTCGCGTGCGATCACCGATCCAGGCCATATGAGTCCCCAGGTTGTACCAGCCTCGCTGTCGCTCCATGCGAGTCAGAGCCTGCTCAAACAACAGCAGTAAAGCCTCGTGGGATGTGAAAAAATCAACTCGCGTCAACTGCGTCAGTTCGCCCTGAGAGACAGCCTCCATGAATCGTATTGAATCGCTCAAAGACTCCAGCAACTGCTGATAACGCCGCGAGCCTGGAGTATTCCGGACGAACTCCAGATCCCAGTTCTCCGGATGATGCAAGTCCGCAAATCCACCTTCACTCAGCGCGCGGATGTAGTTGATTGTGAGCGATGATCGCTCGTACGCTCGCAGCATCAATTGCGGATCAGGTCGACGCTCAGCGGGCGTGAAACCAGAACGGTTAACGATGTCGCCACGGTAGCTGGGCAATTCGATATCGCCTCGTTTCTCCATGTCTGCCGAACGAGGTTTCGCGTACTGGCCGGCGATTCGGCCAACTCGGACGATGCGTTTCTTTGATCCACAGATCAGCACGAGGCTCATCTGGATCAGCACTTTCAGCTTTCGCAGAATTGTCCCGGAGTTACAGTCATCGAAACTCTCAGAACAATCTCCCCCCTGAAGCACAAACGCGTTGCCGTCTCCCGCCGCCGCCAATTGTCCTCGCAGTCGATCGACTTCCCACGCGGTCACGAGAGGGGGCAACTGCGACAACGTCTTCAGGGCCTCGGTCAGCTCGCCGGGATTGTCATAGTTCGGCTGCTGCAGTGCGGGGCGTTTCTGCCAGGAATCCGGGGTCCAGGTCGTAGTCATGATTCGAGAATGCGGTGGCTATGGAATTGCGTGTGATGAATCTTTGGGAAAAGACACCACAGGATATCGCACGCACCACATTTTGTATTCCGTTCGCCCCATTTCCCGCCGAGATCTCCGGAACACACGAAAAGAAAGCGGGCGAGTCATCGTTGCGGGTGTCGATGACTCGCCCGTTGGAGCGTGGGCCAGCGCAGAAATGAAATACCGGCTGGGAGGAGGAGCTGGTATTTCCTGAGCATTAAGATTCAAAGAATCTTGATCGGTCATGCCCTTTCTGCTTGAAGTCAGAACGACTTCTTTCGCCCTGGAAATCCGGCCCATGAAGGAGTGCTGCCGGACGTCACGCTTCGCTCGCTGGGGAGGTTTCTGCCGCTGAACTCGAATTCTTCGGTCGGCTCAAGGTCGGAATCCCCTGCTGTATTGGGGGCGTTTCCTTGTCGAGCAGACTTGGTTGACTTCGATGTTGTGGGTTCCAGTTTTCGCGGCTCAGACCCCTCTGAGTCGCTCAGAAACTCAAAGAGGTCCGAATTCTGCTCTGTGGCTGGCTCATTAGGCTTCGCACTCGCGGGCTGACCTTCGACTCGTCGTGGCGTCGGAGCAACGATGGGTGCCTTCTTGTCTCGCTTCAGGCGCAGATCCACGTTCTCTGTCTGAGCACCACTGGTTGCGGTTTTAGGCTCTTCGGACTTCGCTGTGAGGGCCGCCTTATCGCTGCTGTCGGCTCCCGCGAATTCTTCCGTATCGGGGCTTTGGGAACGAATGATTTCTCCGGCTGATGCACGTCGAGGTTTCGTGGGTGGTTTTGATCCTTTTGACACGGGGAGTTCTGGTCGAGACGCCGCTTGGGCCTTCGAGTCCGCATCGCTCTCATTCGCTGCCAACATTTGTTCTCTGGGTAGCGTCAATTTGGGCATGCCAGCGAGTACCCAGCCGCGCCAGTTCTTCTCGAGCGACTCAATACCAGCGTGATCAAAGTTCGCACGAATCGCTTCTTCCCAGGTTCCTCGTTCACCGTCCGCGATAAACTTGAGATAAGCGTGCCGTCCCTTTTGCTGCACAAGAAAATCGGCCAGTGCGTATCCCTGAGCGTAAAGCGTCAACATCGGGCGCTGTCCCTGTGGATACTCCTTCATGGACAGCAGGTCACGTAGTGAGATGATCTCGTTCTTGTTGCGAATGACTTCATTCAGCAAGGCTAATTGCTTGAGTTGTTCGGAGCGATGCTCAAACAGTGTCGCCGCGCCTTCGTCTGCCCAACGCGGTAACGGACGACGAAAGTGGCAGGCAAAAATCGTGTGATTAATTTCGTGTGGAAGCACCGAGTCCAGAATGCGTTCCAGAGTTCCCTGGACCTGCATTCGCCAGTTCAGGACCTCGCCACGCACAAACTGAAATGTTGTCTGGCCACCGGCTCCCAACGCACCTTCTCGAACTGAGATTCGGCAGGGGCGACTCCAGTTGGGCAGTGGTTTGCCGAGCCAGAAAACGGCCAGTTGACGGCGATAAAGCTCCGCGGCTTTGCCAACCTGCTCCGCGACTTCCGGACGATCTGACGTCACTGCAAAGTTAACGGTTTGGTACGTAGCGGCCTCAAGGCTCTGGCTGAGTCCCGCCAGTATGGCCACGACGGCGATGTATCGCAAAGTGCGAGCGTCCCTGCTCATTATTTGGATCTCTGTTTGCGTTCAATTGGATGCAGCAAGTCCGTTTGCCGCGTCGTGTGATTCTTCAGTTTTGACCGGCAGCAAATGCCGATCCAGCCCGAGAATCCTCAATCAATGATTGTTGGTCAATGTGGTTTAAAGCCATTCATAGTAGGTGCTTACGGCAATTCATTTTCTGCCAGGCCCTCACGTATGCACGAGATGGAACTTCGGCAGATTCTGCAGATGTTACAACGGTTGTCAGTTTTGCATCCAGAGCAGTTTTGCCGCAGGTTGTAATAGAAACCTCCAACGTGTCGTTCTGCGTTTGGTAATCCTGCCCGCTTGTCCACGCCTGAATGAATTTCCCGGAAATCATGCCGCCTATTCTGGCTGTTTGCCCCAGAATTTGCCTTCTGCCTGCTTTTGCATGCCATTTCCGTGACGCTAGCATGCCGTCGCGATAGCTTGATACAGCGAACTTCACAGGCTCTACGGGTCGCAGAAGATTGTCGCACGGGGCCTTAAGCGGAGGCGTGCGAATTGAAGAGCTGGCATGGTGAATTGATCTCAGCGGGGACGGTCGTCGATGAAGCGTGCACTACTGGTTCTGGCGTGCGTTGCCGGATTTTTCACAACAGCCAGCATTCATTCGAATCTCTCCGCCGATCAAACATCGACACCCCAGGAGGCGCTTCGCAGTAATCCTCCATCTGTCTTCGCGTTGACAGATGCGCGAGTTGTCGTGAATCCCGACGTGACGCTTGAGAAGGCGACTGTCGTTGTTCGTGGTGGCAAGATCGAATCCGTCGGTGATGTTGCAGTTCCGGCGGATGCACAGGTCATTTCGATGGCTGGCAAGACGGTTTACCCCGGTTTCATCGATGCCTACTCAGAACACTCCGTGGCTGGTGATCCCCTCGCTGGGACCGCTCGGTACTGGAATGGACAAGTCAGTCCACAGATCTCCATTGCCGAGCATCTTGCTGCGAATGAAGATCTAAAGACTCTTCGGAAGCAGGGCGTTGTTGCTCGATTGATAGCCCCCGCGGCAGGTGTGATTCGAGGCACGAGTGCAGTTGTTAGCACCGCTGATGGGGAACCCAACAAGACGCTTCTGGCAGCGAATGTCGCTCAGCATCTGCATCTCACGGTTTCACGCCGAGGTCGTGACAGTTTTCCCGGCAGCCCCATGGGAGCCGTCGCGCTGGCGCGGCAGGCGATGTATGACGCGCAGTGGTATCGTGATGCTCGAATTGCCGTTGAGGCAGATTCAACCCTGCCCTTGCCTGAACACAACGATGCTCTTGCGGCACTGCAGCCGGTATTGAACGGTGCACAGCCGGTTGTTGTCAAAACATCGAATGAGCAATTCGTCTTGCGAGCCGATCAGTTTGCGGCGGAGTTTGGGCTGTCACTGATCGTGGTCGGCAATGGTCGCGAATATCGTCGACTGGCGGAGATCGCGGCAACCAAGCGCCCGATCATCCTGCCGTTGGCATTTCCAAAAGCTCCGAACGTGAGTACTCCGGAGACGGCTCAGGATGCGACCCTGGAGTCGTTGATGCACTGGGATATCGCTCCCGAGAATCCCGCCCGAGTTGACTCGGCGGGAATCTCTTTTGCGTTTACCACTGAGCGATTGGAATCAAAAGCAGATTTTCTGAAGTCGCTTCGCAAAGCTGTCGCTCGTGGGCTTTCACCGCAATCCGCCTTGAAAGCGCTGACGACAACGCCGGCGGCTTTGTTTGGGATGGACGATCAACTGGGCACAATTCAGTCGGGGCATCTGGCCAGCTTTGTGATCACTGATGGTGATTTGTTCGAGAAGAAGACTAAGGTCTTGGAGACCTGGGTTTCCGGGCAACGCATCGAACATTCTCCTGAGAAGGTTCGCGAGGCTGAAGGCTACTATCGCCTTGATGTCCAGCCGACGCCTCAGTTCGATGGACAGCTGTTTGTTGAGATCACGGACGATGACGGCAAACTGCAGGGACGAGTTTCACGCCAGCCGATTCCTGTGGAACCGATGAAAGAGAAAAAGAAGGCTGGAGATTCAAAGGAAGAGTCTGAAGAGAAAGATGGCAACAGCCCGGAGTCTCCCGGTGAAGAGTCATCTGATGAACAGAATTCCGTCGCAGAAGAATCAGCCAATGACGAGAAGTCTGGCGATCCCAAGGAAGACACGAAGAAGGATGTGCTGAAGCTGTCCGACGTGAAGCTCAGCGATACCGCACTGACGGCCACGTTGGCAGCGAAGGATTGGGGCTTCGAAGGCGTGATTCGGATTTCTCTCACGCTGACTGAACTGGATGCTCAGCAGCAGGATCGACCCGCGGGGCTGGGGACTATTGTTTGGCCGGATGGAGCAACGGCGGGTGTTGTGGCGACTCGCGTTGAGCAACCGAAGAAACAAAACGAAACTACTGAGGAAGGCACTTCTGAGAAATCCGAAGGCGATGAGGCAAAGTCCGAAGCCTCTGATGGCGGTAGCAAGAAAGACGGCGACAAGAAAGAAGAGGAAAAGGCTACTGGCCCTGCTTCATTCGCCGTGAATTATCCACTGGGAGCATTTGGACGCGAAGAGATTCCCGGACAGCCACGTCCGACTGCTTTTGTTCATGCCACCATCTGGACATGCGGGCCGGCTGGCCTCATTGAAGATGGGACGCTGATTGTCGCCGAGGGAAAGATTATTGCGGTTGGCAAAGAGATCGCCATTCCCGAAGGCGCGGATGTGATTGATGTGCGAGGAATGCACATCACGCCTGGAGTTATCGATTGCCATTCTCACGCCGCGACTGACGGCGGCGTCAATGAGGCGACTCAAGCGATCACCTGCGAAGTTCGTGTGGGTGATTTTGTCGACGCAAATGACATCACGATCTACCGACAACTTGCAGGCGGAGTGACTACTGCCAACATTCTCCACGGTTCTGCCAATCCAATTGGTGGCCAGAATCAGGTCATCAAGCTTCGCTGGGGACAAACAGGCGACGGGATGAAGTTCACCGAGGCACCTCAGGGAGTCAAGTTTGCTCTTGGCGAAAACGTAAAGCAAAGCAACTGGGAGAACGCCAACAATCGCTATCCGCAGACTCGCATGGGGGTCGAACAGCTCTATCGGGATTCGTTCGAGGCCGCTCGCGATTATGCCCGCAAAATGGATGCATGGAAGCTGAGCCGTCGCGGCCTGCCTCCTCGTCGCGATCTCGAACTTGACGCGTTGCGAGAAATCCTGGACGGAGATCGCTGGATTCACTGCCACAGTTATCGTCAGGATGAAATCCTGGCCCTGCTCCGGATTCTGAAGCAATACGAGATCACGATCGGCACGTTCCAGCATATCCTTGAAGGCTACAAGGTGGCCGATGAGATGGCCAAAGCCGGCGCGATGGCGTCAGCGTTCTCCGACTGGTGGGCCTATAAGTTCGAAGTTTACGACGCGATTCCTCATGCCGGCGCGCTGATGCACAGGCAGGGTGTTGTGGTGTCGTTCAATTCTGACGACGGTGAGCTGGCTCGACATTTGAATCAGGAAGCGGCCAAGGCCGTGAAATACGGCGGGGTTCCTCGTGAGGAGGCTCTGAAGTTTGTGACATTGAATCCTGCAAAGCAATTGCGGATCGATCATCTTGTAGGATCAATTGAAGTCGGTAAGCAAGCGGACTTCGTAATCTGGAATGGAGATCCGCTTTCAAACTTCAGTCGTTGCGAGCAAACATGGATCGATGGTCGCTGCTACTTTCATCGGGATGAAGACGATCGAATGCAGCGGGAATCGTTTGAACGTCGCAACGTGCTGGTTCAGAAAATCCTGGAGTCCGGTGAAGACATGCATGAAGCCGGCGAACGCGACACCGATCCGGCAGAGCTTTGGCCACGAGCCGACGAGTTCTGCCACCATTTTCGTCATCAGCAATCTCTGCGCACTCAGGCACAGGAATAGAGTCAGCCAGTTGTTCTCAGGAGTCTTGTCATGAAATCAATCAACCTGCTGATCTGTTTGCTGTGCTGCGCGACGACGTTGGCTTCAGATCAGATTCCCGGCGCACCTCAGAAGAAGCCGATTGCGTTGATCAATGCCGTTGTGCATACGCTCACCGGGCCACCGGTCGAAAAAGGTGTGCTGGTCTTTGATCAGGGGAAAATCACCGCGATCGGCGCTGAGATCAAACCACCGGACGGAGCGGAAATCATTGATCTCAAGGGGCAGCATGTCTACCCGAGCATGATTGA
>CANHVD010000027.1 GCA_947463775.1 Planctomycetaceae bacterium
AATGCCAGAATACACAGCGCGATGGCATTCATTCCTTTGACGCGAAGCAATCGCTCCGCAGTCGCAGACGAAAGAGTCAGAGTTGCCACGGAAGTGATACCGGCGGCGATGACCAGAACAGGCACCGTGATCGCCAGCAGGTGATTCATGATCTGAGCAACGGCGACACTCAGAATTCCAACGGCCGTAAAGTGCAGAGGCACGAGCCAGTCCGGAGAGTTCTCCGTTGTTCGTGGCGTTTTAGGAGTGTTGGTCGTATTTGCGGTCGAGAGCTTAAACGCCGTATAGAATGCGAACGCGCCGAGCACGGTGCATGTGGGAATCAGAGCTAATGGCCAGGCAAACAGGCACAACAGAGTGGTCAGTGAAAACCCAAGTCCGCCCGTCAGAAAGGAACGGATCCAGGTTCCGCCAGCCACAGGAGTGATCGACTGGAAGAAGAGACCGGCCAGGGCTGTCATTGTGGCCACGATGGCAGACGGAAACAGCAGGGCCAACATTGCCTGAAAGGAACTGCCCGTGCCGACTGTTTCACATCCGGCCAGCAAAGTCGAACTCAGCAGTTCCGGAAGCAGCCAGCTCAGAGGTAACAAAGCCAGCGTGAGCGCAAGGGCAGGAACATTAATACGGTTTCGCCGCACAATGTGCACCGGAAGGGAATCCCCCAACCAGCGGGCCGCAGTGACACCAGCGGTAAAGCCAACCATTAATGCGGTGATTGAAATCGGAGAAGTCCCGCACAGGCTCAGCCATCCGATTGCCAGTTGCGCGACGATGGTTCCCGCAGCCATTGCGGCAAACACACGATTCAGGACGATTTCACTGTTATTTCGTAGAAACGCGAACATCGCTTCCTTGCCTGAGATGTATTTGAGACGTTAGTCATGAAAAGTATAACGCACGCTTTCTACCGGACAATCAGCATTTGCCTCAAGACTGAAGCCTACACCCATGCATACGTCGCTGGAATGTTCACTCACTGGGGAGATTCATGATCACTTGAGGCTGCAGGGGTTGAGTCGAGCAGGGAAGCCGCTTTTAGCCCGATACGACCTGGGTCAAATCAAGGGTCGACTGACTCCAGCCATGATTAGGGCACGTTCCGAACGCTCGATGTGGCGATTCTACGACGTATTGCCGGTTGACTCTCCGGATCAGGCGATTTCTTTGGGAGAAGGCTTGACGCCATTACTGACGTGTTGTCGCCGCGGCGTCTTTCGGGAATTCGAGAATCTTCTGGTCAAAGACGAGAGCTTCAATCCCACTCAAAGTTTTAAAGCCCGCGGAATGTCGGCCGCGATTACTCGCGCCGCTGCGTTGGGGGTGCAAACGGTGGCTCTTCCTTCAGCGGGAAATGCGGCCGGAGCTGCAGCGGCCTATGCGGCTCGAGCAGGAATGAAGTGTGTCATCTTTGTTCCGGAAGATACTCCGCCAGCGAATATTCTGGAATCAGCCTGCGGTGGGGCACAGGTTTGCCTCGTCAATGGATTGATCAGTGATTGTGGTCGTTTGTGTCGAGCCGCTTGTGATCGATTCGGATGGTTTGATCTCTCCACTTTGAAGGAGCCATTTCGCATTGAAGGCAAGAAGACGATGGGCTATGAGCTGGCGTTCGATCTTGCGGACCTTCGCAAAACATCAGAACTTCAATTGCCGGATGTGATTTTGTACCCCACCGGTGGCGGTACAGGATTGATCGGGATGTGGAAGGCCTTTGACGAAATGGAAGCGCTGGGCTGGATTGGTACAAAGCGACCTCGCATGGTCGTGGTTCAGGCGGAAGGTTGTGCTCCGATCGTGAAAGCATTTCGTGATGGAGCGACATCCGCGCCGATGTTCCCGAATGCTCATACTATCGCCTCGGGATTGCGAGTGCCTGCGGCGGTCGGTGACTTCATCATGCTGGATATACTTCGCCGCAGTCATGGGACTGCATTGACAGTGACCGACGCTGAATTGATGCAGGGCGTAGAAGAGTTGGCTCGAGTCCAGGGACTGCACTGTGCTCCGGAAGGCGGAGCCATCTGGATTGCGGCGAAGCAGTTAAAGGACTCGGGTTGGATTGCCCCACACGAAACGGTGGTATTGTTCAACACCGGGGCCGCTGTAAAATACAACCATTTGCTGAAGTGCGAAAACGCCGTGCGACTTGATCACACGAATCCGCAATGCATAGACCAACTGATTGATGTCTGAAAGTGCATGGGCCGAAATGGCAGTTGCGGATGTTGCGGCTGAGATGATCGCGCTGAGATCTGCTGCTAATCAGGCGGCGACTCTTCAGTGAATTGTCGCAGCGTTGGGAGTAGAGACATTCGTCGACTGTGGTGGGGAGTCCACGACAGGCGGAGCCGGAAGAACCGGAGGCATGTCAGCGGGAAATGTCTCCGGAACTGTGACTGGTGGAACATTCTCAGGGATGTTCATAGGTGTCACGGGTGCCGTTGACAGAGGAGGCGACGATGACGGGCGAGGCGACGGTAAAGATCCGGACGATGTGGGGCATGGAGAAGCAGGCGGACAGGCGTCATCTTTGAATAGTTTTTTCCAACTGTCACGCCATGACTTTTCTGGTTTCGCTGTCGTCACCATGAGCGAGGTTGAAGCATAGTTGTACCAGGCTGCAAGATCATTGGCGATTTCATGGATCAGGGCTTGCGGGCTATTGTGTCCAGGTGCAGGCTGACATGCGGGCTCGCGGCAGAACAGTGTCTTCTTCAAACTGAATTTTTTACCTTCGCAATCATATTCTTCCCCCGACCAGGTCGCCGTTGTTGCGAAGACAGGATCCTGAGACTGTCCATCAAGGACTTGAACCTCCAGCGTCGCGCGAATTGGATAGTACGGGCGATACTCAATCACGCGGACAACCAGAATCTGGTCAACGATCGGCAGTGATTCCGAATGATACATGGGATTGGGTGGCAATTGCGGTGGAAGGCCATCCTGCGGAGATGTGAACGCAACAGAAATAATGCCTTCAGTAGATTGCTGCGGAAACGGAGATACAGCAGATCGCGGTTGAAGCGAAACCAGCGGTTCCACGGCCAAAGCTGCGGAGGACAGTTGCAGTTCACGCATCAACACGGTTCCCAGATTGGATGCAAAGTGGGTGTGAACCGGGTCGATGCCGCTCTGCATATTCAGTCCCATCCTGAGACCGGGCGTAGATACAGGAGGCGGCACGTAGTTGCGATCAAATTTTTCATGAGCGAGAGGGTTCGTGGTGAATCTTGTGGACACATTGGGGCCACGCAATTCATTCGCCGACGGTCCGGCATGACAACCGGCCAGCAACGCGAGACTCGCCACGAGACTTCTTCGGAAGACTCCTGTTGCCCGGTGGCTTGAATGGCGAAAGTTGGAGATCACAAAGATTGTCCGGCTGCGGACTGTGGAACTGGTCGTAGTGGATTCGTACCACGCGATGGTTTAGCGGCGGGATTCGACTTGTTGGCGGAGCCTGTCTGAGAAACGACTTCCCCAACAATCGCTGACAGCGAATCCAGCTCTTCAAGATATCGCTGGTCGGCCACTTCAGCTCGCCGGCGAAGTTGTTCGTTGTCCAGGAGCAACTGCCTTTGTTGTTTCGCCATTTGCTCCATGGTCGTTCTTGCCTTCAACGTATCAAGTTGAAGTTCACTCAGTTTTTGATTCATCTCGTGCACTTGCTTCTCGCACTCTGCCATTTTCTCGGGAGGCGAGATTGCCTCGGTCAGGTATCCGTAGTTGGGAACCATTCCGGGAGGACATACGACTGCCGGTGATGACCCTGAATGGGCCTGAGCCCGAAACGCTGAAGCGGGTGCTGCTGACAGTTCTGGCCCACTGACTGCCTTTGAGCCCGGGAGACCAGCTTGAACTGTCGCTGGTGGCAACCCGGGCGTCGTCAGTTCAGATTGCTCGGGGACAAAGGCAGTCGGAGCGGGTATCGGCTCTGCTGTCTGCCCTTGTGCCTGAGTAGTCGCAGCGAATTCTGTAACCGGCGGCATGACCTGAGCAACTTGTTGTGATGTGTGTTGCTGAACCGGCTGCTGTAAAGTGGCTGGAGCTTGCTGGGGCGCAGCCGAGAGAACCACAGGCTGCTGCACGACTGGCTGTTGTGCGACAGGCTGTTGCTGCATTACTGGCTGTTGTGCGATCGGCTGTTGTGCGACAGGCTGCTGCTGAATTACCGGCTGTTGCTGCGTTCCATTGTTGACCGGAGCGACGTTGGCCACTGCTTGAGTCGCTGGAAGCGGCGCGACGGGTAAAGCGGTCAATGCATTACCGCGAGGCGGCATTGAGGGAGCCGCACAGTCTGCTTTGGCCATCTCGGGATTGGCTGTCACTGGGGCCGGGAGAACTGGCTGTGCAAGCTTCGACTTACCGAGCAGATTCTTCGAGAACGCGCAGCCAGTGGAAAGACAGAGGCACAGTGCGATGATCAAGTGCAGCGATAGTGATGTTTTGATTGGGATTGAAGTTTGCGGCATGATCGTCTTCCGTTGCGAATTAAGAACGGAGTCAGCCGCGACACAGGCGATTGGATCACCGTGTCCTGCAGTCATTGCAACTGCTGACAATCGTTCGTTCATCACCAGAGACTCCCGAATAACGTCGTTTAAACGCTCCGCATGTTTATTCATTGCGCGGCCATGATTGAGGTAATGATCGGAATTATAAATCCCGCGAACACTCAGCCTCAATTTATGCCGCCCCAGGAATAATCGCTGAAACGCCTGACGAAAAAAAACTTTTACTGCCTGAAAGAACTGAGATCGCTCGGGACAAGGTCAGGGAATGTCCCTGTCCCGATTTGGCCAACGTTAGTTACTGGATGGTCACACTGCCGTAAGCACATTCGACGACAGTGACTTCACCACACCCACAGTGAACCATGATTGCAACGACATCTCCGGTATCCGGGTCAGTTTGAACGGAGACAGTGGATGGCTCCTTTGAGCAACGAGTTTGTTGTCCTAAGCGAACCGGGGCTTCACTGAATCGAACCTGCTGGCTTGATAAGACGCGACCTCGAGATGACATCACGGTACTCATGTTTCAATCCGTTCCAGTTTCAATTCAGGGATGAATTTTCAGGGCCGGCTATCAACTGGCTGTATTCAAAACCACACGTTGCCAGGAGAGATGCCGCAAAGAGTTTGGCCGCGGAAGCTGTCGTGTTGCTCAGCCTGTTTTCCGTCTGATGATTGACTTGAGCTGTAATTCTGCGGCTGCAAGAAGTCGAGAGACGCGGGATTCCGAGAGTCCCAGCACCTGTCCGATTTCCTTCATTCGCATGTCTTCCATGTGATACATCGTGACCGCGAGCCGCATCTTTTTAGGGAGTTGTTCGATCGCATCGGCCAAAGCCATTCGCTCTTCGGCCCGGTGGGATCCTGCGTCGACCTGAGAATGGCGATGATCGGGTGTGGGCAGTTCTCCCAATTCATCCGCCCAGTTTTCGGGACGAGTCAACCGCATAGCGGTCAGGCAATCTTCCACTTCGCGGACCGACAGTCCGGTGGCATCTGACAGTTTCTCCGGAGTCAGCGGAGGTGTCATATGAACGGATGCGTCTCTAATCAGAGCCCAGCTCTGGAGAATCGCTTGCGGGACCGGACAGTTGCGTCGCAGTTCATCCAGAATCGCGCCGCGGATTCGCTGGTAAGCGAACGTTGTAAACGCGGCACCTCGATCCGGATCGTACTGTCCTGCGGCTTCCACAAGCCCCAGGATGCCAGCCGATTCAAGGTTTTCGTTATCAACATATTCCGGCAGTGATCCCAGAAGTTTTCCCAGGATGTGACGAACGTAAGAGAGATGTTCGATGATCAGACGATCTCGAAGATCCATCGTACAGACTTTATGATACGCTTTTACAGCGGAATGCATGCGAGTGCTCATTTGGATGATTTCGCAGTCTTATTCTTGGCACAATTTGAAATGAGGCCGGGTGTTCGCGGGACATCCCCTTGAGTGGTTGGCCTCAATCGTGACCGCGGACTGAATAGTTGCTTCGTACCACTCGGAATTCTGGCCCAACGAATCCTGAGATTTACTCAGAACGATTTTCTGCACCGGGGTCTGCCATCGTCTGCAGCAGTCTCACAAACCCGCGGACGCATATTGCAGAGATGATCGCGGCCGTGAAGGCACGCAGCACGATCTCTGCCGGTCCGGTGTTGCGAATGATGCCGACGATCATTACCACACAACTCACAAGCAGTCCGCAGGCCCGGCCCCACGGACGTCGATCGAGTATGATTTGATTGATATGCATTGGATTCAGATCTGTTACAACGAATACTGATTAAGAGACCATGTTGTTCAGAGCGATGAGGCAATCCTCGGGATCGATCCGAGTTTTGTCGTTTTCATTGTCAGGCCGCACCGCGAAGCTGTCCGGCTTCGTTGCTGGATTCCGGACCAATAATGTCGTCGAACTGCAGCATTACGGCTGAGTCAATCACCAGATCATTGGGGACTTCCTGATAGGCGATTACTCCCACGTCGGGAGTTGTGCGTGCGAGCAGTCGCTTGAGAGGACGCCGCACCTTCTGATCCACCAGCAGAGCCAGCGGTAATTGATTTCGCTCAGATTCCCGCGCGGCTTTGCCAACGGCTTCAATCAATCGCGTCAGTGGACCAGCTCCCAACGCCAGCTGATCCTGATGCAGTGACTGCCGCATACGCGAATCCAGCTTTGGCTCCATCGCGACAACTCGCAGACGGCCATCGGTTCCACGGAAGCGTTCGCAGACCAATCGGCCCAGATCAACGCGAACGTGATCGGTCAGATCTTCGCTGGTCTTGGTCTGAGGAGCATGATTCACGATGGACTCGAGAATAAGAGTAATGTCGGCCAGGGGAATTCGATCCTCGGCTAGTTGAACAAGAACCTGATGCAGCATTCCCATACGGATAGTCTCCGGTTTAATCTCTTCAACAATGGTGGGGGCAAACTCTTTGGCTCGATCGAGCATCTGCTTCAGAGCTTCACGCGTGAGCAACTCATGCGCGAAGCGTTTCAGTACTTCACCAAGATGAGTAATCAGAACACTAAGCGGATCAACAACGGTGCATCCCTGAATTTCAGCCAGCCTTCGGCTCTCGGAAACAATCCAGCGGGCATTCAGACCAAAAGCGGGTTCGGTCGTTGGTTCACCCGGCACACTGGATTGACGACCTTCAGGCAGGATCGCCAGCAACTGTTCCGTTCGAAGTTCACCGCCTGCGACTCTGCGGCCTGCGACGAGGATGCGATACTCCTCGGGCTGCAAACCAGACAGATTACTGTTCACGCGAATCGGAGGTATCCAAAGTCCCTGAGAACGGGAGAACTCCCGACGTAGAGCCGTGATTCGCTCTGAGAGACCCTTGACTCGCTTACTCTGAATGAACGGAACCAGCCTTGCTCCGACTTCAACGACAGCTCGGTCTGTCAGCAGGAACTCATCGAGATGGCGTTCATCGTCAGGCTGTGTCGGCTTTTCCGGATCTGTTCCTTCAGGAGCTGCTTCTACCGGAGGAGCCGGTTTGCTTCGATTTGCAATTAGCAACAACGCGACTGAGACGCCCAGAAACGGGATCTTGGGAAGTCCAGGCATCAGAGCAATCAAGGCCAGAATGCCAGCCCCGATCCACATGGATCGTTGCGAATGAAAAAGCTGTCCGCCGATTTCATCACTGAGGCTGTCGTCCGACGTTGTCTTGGTAACCAGAATACCGGCCGAAGTCGCGATCACGAGTGCCGGGATCTGAGTGACCAGACCGTCGCCGACGCTCAGAATGGAGTAGGTCCGAACAGACTGGGCGAATGACATTCCGTTGACGACGCCCATGATGACGCCACCGACGAGATTCACGCCGGTAATGATCAATCCGGCGATCGCATCTCCGCGGACGAATTTGCTGGCACCGTCCATCGCCCCGTAGAACTCTGTCTCACGAGATAACTCATCGCGTCGTCGACGGGCTTCTTTGTCGTTGATGCTTCCGGCATTCAGTTCTGCATCGATCGCCATCTGCTTGCCGGGCATCGCATCCAATGTAAATCGAGCCGACACTTCGGCGATTCGCCCTGCACCTTTGGTAATCACCATAAACTGAATGGTGACCAGAATCAGGAAGATCGTCAGACCGACGACCAGCTCTCCGCCCACGACGTAGTTACCGAACGCCGTCACGATGTGCCCCGCATCGCCTTCCAGCAGAATCAGTCGCGTTGTGGCGACGTTCAGTGACAGGCGATAAAGCGTGAGCAGCAGAAGCAGCGAAGGGAAGACGGTCAGCTCAAGGGCCCGTTTAGCGCTGAGCGTCACCAGCAGCAGCAAAACTGTCGCCGCCAAATTTGCCGCCAACAGCAAGTCCAGCAGCCACTGGGGCAGCGGAACCAGCATGACCACCAGACCGATAATCATGCCGAACGAAAGCAGAGTTTCGCTCTGCTTCATCCAGCTGCCGGTCGGAGGTATGGCGATTGCGGGCGTTGACATAAGTGATCTGGAAACTCAGTAAAGGATCAGGTTTACGATGAACGATTCAGGGATTCGACAGTACTCAATGAAAACTCAGACTCAGTACTTTGGCGATAAGTTGCCAGCCATCGACCAGAACGAACAAGAGGATCTTGAACGGTGTGGAGATCACCATCGGTGGCATCATCATCATGCCCAATGACATGAGAATGACTGAAACCACAAGGTCGATGAGAATGAACGGGATGTAGAGACAAAAGCCCATGATGAAGGCGGTCTTGAGTTCGCTGATCACATAGGCCGGAATCAGCACATCAAACGGAGTACTCTCGGGACGTTCGATCGTGGTGACGTTGGCCATCTTCGCAAACAGAATGATGTCTGCTTTACGAGTTTGGCGGATCATGAAGTCGTGAAGTGCGAAACGACCATTGTCCCAGGCAGCCTGACCAGTAATGGTCTCGGCCAGATAAGGTCGAATTGCTTCCTGTTCGATCTTTGTGAGCGTCGGCCCCATGACAAACAGAGTCAAAAACAGCGACAGGCCAAGGACAACCTGAGTCGGCGGAATTTCCTGTGTTGAAAGCGCGCGGCGAACGAAGGACAGGACGATCACAATTCGAGTGAACGCCGTCATTGTGACGAGAGCTGCAGAAATCAGAGCCATCCCGCCGAGGAACAAGGCAACCTTGATCTGCGGCGAGAGTCCCTGAAATGCTTCAGACTCAAGTATTTGTTGAACTGTTTGTGCGGAATCCATTCCGACAGCCAGACGATTGAAAAAGGTAACTTGGCGAGAACTTATTCTGTACGCGGCCACTATTGAGGCGATCAGCGATAGGCGATCCCGCGAATGATCGGCTTCAATTAAACTTGTGTGGAGAATCGGTTTGGGTTTCAGAAGCAAGGACAGAGAGATCTGTCCGAGTCTTTGACGGACGTTCATAAATCAGAGGCTCGTCGGCTTCCGTCAATTCATCCTGAAAAGACGGAGGAGTCAGAACCAGTTGTTTGATACCGCCAGCATCGAAGGCTACTAACGCTCGATGTCCAGCCATTTCGATCAGTGACACAGACCGACCCGGTCCGAGTGACAAAGTTTCGATAACGCGTGATCGTGATCCAGGGGTTGGGAGCAGGCCACGTTGGCGTTGCCAGCGGCGAACTCCCAGAGCAGCCAAACTGAAGAGGCACAACGCGATCACAATCCACGCAACAGCACGCGATAGAACCTGCACAGGACTGGTCTCAATAGCAACTTCGGCCCCGCGTTCCCCGATCGGGGCAGAAGCACTCTTTGGTTTGGCATCATCGCGCAGGTCCAGAAACATGCCGGCATCAGCGGATGATTTGAGTGGCATCGAGATATCAGCAGGCTTTTGCTCAGGCGCGGCCGATGGCGTCGGCTGAAGTTCAGAAATCGTTTCAGACTGACGGAGTGTAGTCAATGAACTACCACTTGCCGCCGAGTTGCCTGAAGCCGTATCCGATTCTGGTTCCCATGCGGCTTGTTTGATAGCCGGTGAAATTTCATCACCGTCTTGTGAAATTTCGCGATCATCAGTTTGATCCGGGACTCTGCTTCCATTGACCGAAGTCGCTGAGCGAGTGGAGCGGATCGCAGAGGAACTCTGCTGTGTGTTTCGGTGAGATTCGCTGCCGCTGCCACTGGAGCGAACCTGTGTCCGTGCCGTGTGCTGTGGTGTTTGTTCGATTCCGGCTTGCTTTTCCAGGAATCCCTTGAGCTTTGAATCGATGGCGGATGATTCACCGGCACCTGTTGTCGAACGCCTGCGGAATTGTCCGGATCCGCTTTGCGACTGCTGGCCCACCGCTGAGGATGACACAACAGCTGAAGCAAGAATTCCAGCGAAAACGACCAGAATCAACGGCGATGCCCATCGCGCACCGGGACGTCGGGTCAGAGTTGAACTCTGAACGCTGGTCGTCGTGGATGCTGATTCGAAAAGCCGCATGATAAGTTTTCTTCCGTGAAGTCTTAGGGCGTCTCCTGACGCTCAGTCCTGTTCTGCTGTTTCGTCGCATCAGCCGGAACGCGTTAGCGTCCGGTTTCCTGATGCTCTGTCCAATTCCTGTCTACCGTTTCCGAGCGGCCGAAGAGCGAGACGCATCTCGTCCTTCTTCCGCGTTCACAATTTCTGTGATGCGAACGGCGAATCGATCATCGATGACGACCACTTCGCCGCTGGCAATTCTGACACCCTGAGCCATCACGTCGACTGGTTCCGAGACAGCTCGATTCAGCTCGACAACAGCTCCTTCACCCAATTTCAACAGTTCACCGATCGGCATGGTGACTCGACCAATCTCAACAGAGATTTCGATGCTCACTTCTGCAAAACGTTCCAGCGGCATAGCCGTGCTGGCTCGAGTTCGCGACACCTGCGGAAACTCCACCGGATGTGCCTCAGGAACGGAGGGATCTCCGCCCGGCATAATCTGGTCGAGCGCCGATTCGGTCGCTTCGAGGGTCTCGGCTGACGATTCGCTCACGCCTGTCTCCTCATTCTTTTCTGGATGCCAAAATACGGAACCCCTGTCGCTGCCCCAGACGACAAGGGAAGCCTAACCACTGCAGATGTCCGGAAACTCGCGCTTCCAGAGGACTGCCCGATGACTGATCAAGAATCAATGTGTCGCCGACGGCCAGGTTATTCATGTCGCCAAGAGTCAGAGTGGCTTTGCCAAGACTGACTGACATTGTGACCGGAAGCGTTTCCGCCAGGGCTCGCATCTGTGGTGAAACAGACTGATCAACGGCAGGAGGAATTGCGGACTCATTGATGCCGATGGAGGCCAGACCGGCCTGAGGCATCAGCATCACAAATGTTTCTTCACCAACGGCCGTATTGATCTGACCCACGATGCGAACAAGATTCTCGCGAGGCTGAAAGACACGGCTACGAAGTGGGCGAACGATGACCTGATCCATTTCGACGGGCAGCGGCGTCACTTCCGGCCAGCCCTGACTGAGGGCTCGAGCAATCTCGCCGAACAACAGTTCGACGAGTGAAAGTTCTGCGGCAGTCAGTGCTCGCTGTTCAGGCCACTCGTCGCCCAGTGTCCCCAACATTTCGCTGACAACAGTCAGAACGAGTCGGTTGGAGAAGGCGACCATTCCGTCGAATCGATCAGGACCGATTTTCAGAAGGGCCGCATAACCAGGATCCGGAAGAGTCTGCTGAGCTTTCTGAGCGACCGATGAATCGATGCGAGCTGGCTGCATGGTGATTCGATCTCCGGCCAGCGCTTGCCAGTATTCCTGGAGCATCGACGTGGCCGTCGCATTCCATGAAGACAGCGCGCGATTCGCCGAACCCGCCAGACGGCGCGGTGCAGAGAAGTCGACACTGGAGAGTGAATCAGGAATTGTCATTGAACGTTAAATTCTTCAAACAGAACGTCATAAATCTGGTCGTAACCATCGGGGCACAACACACTGTTGAAGTGATCGCGAATCTCTCGACGAAGCCGATTCTGTCCGGCCGCTCCTCGGATGTCTTCAATACTCAGGTCCGAAACTTTGCTGAGCAGCCAGTTTCGCAGTACGAATTTCTTCGCGTCGACCTTCTTTTTGAATTCTTCTTCAACGGCCTTGGGGATCTGCAGCGTGATCGAGAAGCTTAAGAACCGTGTGAGACGACCTTCGTTCAGATTGACAGCGATCCGTTGATCTTTGTCAGGCTCACCAAACGGCTGGAAAATGGTTTCTTCATCTTTAGGCAGTGTGAAGGCTTTCACCTTCTTTGATTTCGAGGTACTGCCGTGCCCAGTGGCACTGGGCGGGGTGCTGCCGTGAGATTCTTCCGCAGGCGCTTCGCCGTGTTCCGTCGCTGTTTCTTCTTCGGCATGCTCTGCGTCGACGGGGGCGTGACTTTGTCCCGCCAACATAAACGGCATCGCACTTCCGAGCCCTGCGCTGATCACTCCGACCGCGATCCAGGGAACAATGCTGCCACCACCAGAAGGTTTTTCGTGACCTTCAGCGGCGTGCGCTTCCTGTTTAGCATGGTCTGACATGACAACAACTCTTGTTCTGACTGATAAAGGTTCGTCGATTCGGTCCACCCGAACTCGTCTCTCCCACAAACAAAGCAGCGCATGGCCGTCTGTGCGGCTGGCATCTGCCCGTGTCTTCTCAATCGACCGTTGTTCTCGAGGTACATAGTGGATTTACCGATCAGGTAAACTCTGACGCCTGCGTTGTGTTGACCGGCGAAGGTTCTGCCATACTGAAACAGTGGTGAAACCCCTTAGCGCAGGGGAACATCTTGTGAATGAGGGAAAACACTCAGCGATGAGTTCTCGATCACTGTTGTTCAAATTCTTCGGTCCCGAAATCTCCCGGCCGACGGCTATGCCTTTTGCAAAAAGCCCCGACCCCTTGCCCGATCGTTTAACGGCGAGCCGAAGGCGGATGCGAAATCTGGCTACGACACCATCGGATTACCACGGATGGCGCTTCGACGACGTGAAATTGTGCCGCAGGCACAAGAAGCCTCTGTGAAGATCTTTGTTAACGCCGGCGCTCTCTGAAAATTGACCGTACACCCTCGAGTTTCTTCTTGCTGCGTAACATAGCCTCTGCAGGCTGTGCCACACTGCGGGGAATTGAATCGCAATGTTGACCACAGATGAACGCAGATAAACACAGATGAGTGGCAGAGACGGTGAATAGCGTGACCTGAGCCCACTCGAGGACTTGTTCGGAAGCAGAACTGCAGATCGATTGAAGAGAACTCGTTTTCCGTGGTTCGCTATCCTTTGCAGAAATCGCACTCGGTGGGCTGACACCCGACCGCTCGCCGGGATCATCGGCCACATCAAATGAGGCTGCAGACTTCTGAGCGACGGCGTCATTTTGTACTCATTATTCTGTCATTCACTCAAATTGCCATGCGAAGTTGTGTTTCGTCGCCTGACTGTGAATAAAAGAGGGAAGGTCTCTTTCTGAAAAGGCTTTTTTCTGCCCCCTCAATCGTGCGCTTGGTGGCTTGTTTGTTGGGAACAGGGCGAGATTCCTGGTAGACTACCGGCCCGCGAGTTTTTAATGATCTTGCCCAGCCTCACCATTCAGTGATGTGAGCCCTCCGATGAATCCAAACTTCTTCCGGCGAAATCATTGCAGGATCCGATGCTTCGGATTTGTTTCCAGCCTGCTCGTCTTGTTATTGCTTGTGCTGCAACATGAGGCTGTTGGCCAGCAAGCATCCGGCACATCGGGGAAGGTCGATTTCAATCGTGACATTCGGCCGATCCTTTCCAATCACTGCTTCCAATGTCATGGTGCGGATGAGGAATCTCGTGCGGCAGATTTGCGATTAGATGTTCGAGAGTCTGCCGTTGAACATGGTGCGATCGACGCCAACACTCCAGACAAAAGTTCTCTGGTCGCGCGAATCCTGGCGACGGATCCTGAGGAGCGAATGCCCCCGGCCGAGACCAACAAGCCTCTGACAGAACAACAGATTAGTTTGCTCAAACAATGGGTAGCAGAAGGTGCGGAGTATCAGGATCACTGGGCGTTTCGTCGTGTTGAACGGCCAGCTGTCCCAGTGATCGAGAACGACACCTGGAGTCGGAACGAGATCGATCGATTTATTCTGCAACGACTTCAACAGAGCGGCCTTCAACCTTCTCCGGCTGCGGATTCAGCGACGTTGATTCGGCGAGCGACTCAGGATGTGCTCGGGTTACTGCCGACCGTGGAGGAGGCAAAGCAGTTCTCACAGGATACAGCTCCAGATGCATGGAGCAGACAGATTGATCGACTTCTGGCAAGTCCTCATTATGGCGAACGCTGGGGCCGTCACTGGCTCGATCAGGCGCGGTATGCAGACTCCAACGGTTACACAATCGACGGACCGCGGGTGATGTGGCCTTATCGTGATTGGGTCATCGGGGCTTTAAACAGAGATGTCCCGTTTGATCAGTTTACGATTGAGCAGTTAGCGGGTGATCTGCTTCCGAATGCCACCAAGTCGCAACTCGTGGCATCCGCATTTCATCGCAACACGATGATCAACGAAGAAGGAGGCGTGAAGCCGGACCAATATCGTCACGAGGCCTTGATTGATCGCGTAAACACGACCGGAGCTGTCTGGATGGGACTGACTGTCGGATGTGCTCAATGTCATTCGCACAAGTTTGACCCGATTACTCATGACGAGTTTTATCGGCTCTATGCGTTCTTCAATGGCTCTGCGGACGCCAATAGTGCGGGGGAACTGGTTGAGGTACGAGCCGATGAAATGTTCGGCTGGTCCGATGTTCAGTTTAAGCAACTGGAAGAACTACAGACTCTGCAGAAGGAGAAGTCACAGCTTGAGAAAAACGCGCCGGATCAGCCGAATCTGTCCAGCCTGGATTGGCAATGGCAGTCAGCCAAAGTGACGGCCGTGCGAGCCTCCGGTAGTATCATCCTGAAGATTAACCCGGATAGTTCACTGCTGGTGAAATCTGAGCCGAACGCCAACGATGCGTACACGATTACCATTCAGAAGCCACAAGCTGCGGACGCATCTACGACGATTACGGCTATTCGTTTGCGAACAATGACGGACCCCAGTCTTCCGGATGGAGGCCCCGGAACCGCAAGCAATGGTAACTTTGTATTGACAGATTTCTACTTGAAGTCGGGCGTCAACGAACATCGCTTCGCGCGGGCGTGGGCCGATCATAGTCAGCCAAAGTATCCGGTTGTTGACGCGATTGATGAACTGCCCACAACTGGCTGGGCGATCAATGTGGACGAAACTCAAAAGGCCGCGGGAGCAAAAATGAATGCTCCTCACGAGGCGATCTTTGCGCTCTCTGACCCCGTCGCGTTTACCGATGGCGTTCTGAATGTGCTGATGCGACATGATCTGAATAAGAACTATCTGACCGGTCATTTCGCCATCGATTTTTCGACAGCTCGTGTGTCAGTGGATTCGCCGGGAAGCATTTCGGCGATGCGTCTGGTGGACATCAAGAAACGCATCGATGAGCTGGAAGCAGCACTGCCCGCCAAGGGGGCGTCTTTCAAACAGATGGTTATGAAAGATCTGGAGAAGCCACCGGAAACCTATTTGTTGACTCGCGGGGACTTTTTGAGTCCCGACAAAGATCACGGGCCACTGAAGGCTGGAGTTCCCGCTGCACTGATGAGCAAGGATTCTTCGCCGACATTTTCCAATCGCCAGGATCTCGCGCGATGGTTGGTGCATCGTGATAATCCGCTCACGGCACGAGTCACGGTGAATCGAGTCTGGGCAAGGTATTTTGGACGAGGGTTGGTCGAGACAGAAAATGACTTTGGTTATCAGGGAACACAGCCAACGCATCCGGAACTTCTGGACTGGCTGGCGGCTGAGTTTATGGAGCATGGCTGGTCGTTGAAGCATCTGCATCGCACCATCCTGAATTCGGCGACGTACCGCCAGAGTTCTCAGTTGACTCCTGACAACCCAGTGGCCATGACAGTGGATCCCGACAACTATTTGCTGTCACGTCAGAGTCGTTTTCGAGTTGAAGCGGAAATTGTGCGAGACCTTGCGGTTGTCGCGAGCGGATTGTTTTCGGAGAAAATCGGCGGTCCAAGTGTCTACCTGCCTCAGCCGGACGGCATTTACGATTTCACTCAAAACAAGAAAGACTGGCCGACATCAACAGGGCCTGATCGTTATCGCCGCACGATGTACACAATGTTTTATCGCAGTGCGCCGTATCCGTTGTTGCAGACGTTTGATGCACCGGACTTTAGTACTGTGTGTACTCGACGATCGCGTTCGAATACGCCATTGCAGTCCTTAACCGTCGCCAATGATAAAGTATTTACCGAGCTGGCTGAGGGACTTGCGAGGCGGACCTTGGCTGCTTCTGTATTGGCGAGCGACAAAGATCGTTGCCGGGAGATGTTTCTGACTTGCCTGACTCGCGAACCGTCGGCCCGTGAGGTTGCCGTTTTGGAGGATTTTTTGAGTCGTGAGCTGTCTCGATTTGTCTCCGCTCCCGAGGAAGCCGCTAAGTTTGTCACACGGACTGAGACCGATTCGCCAGTCGAAACTTTGGCCGCCTGGACCAGCGTGGCACGGGCGTTGTTTAATACGGATGAGTTCCTGATGCGAAATTGAGTTCCCTGCAGGTCCATTCCGCCGGAAAGGCGAACCCGATGTGCGAATTTTTGTAGGTTGTCGGCCGAGTGTGTTTCATCCCGTGCATACACGTCGTGGCAAGCCGCGAAGTCTTTCTCGGCAGGCAGGACCTACCAAAATGGCCCCTTCGAAATGTGGTCCTCACGAACGCCGCGACAGCGCAGACGGCACCCAATGACGGGATTCCTGTTGTACTGATTCGCAATGAAGTGTAAAACCTGCGAGATTCCGTGCACCTACCCACCACTGTTTTCAGTGACCAGGAAGTCACCGCGTGGAGTTCAGAGCGTGTCCGTGTTGCCGAACCAGGGATTTCAGTCGGGCGATCTTGTCGTCTATACCGTAACAAAACAAAGTCCTCACCCAGGACCGCGCGCTCGGTCTGTCCATCCGGCGGAGTTGGGCGAAGATTATTCTTACGTGGTTGACAAGTTCTGGATGGTGGTCGGACCCGCTCCTGGCAACAAGCTCACGATCGTGACTCGCAAAGGAAAGACTCGCGTTGTCGATGCGACGGATCCGCTGTTGCGAAAAGCCAACTGGTGGCAGAAATTTCGTTACCGAGATCGCTTCCCCAGCCCGGAGATTCTGCAGACCTTGAATGCTCACGGTGAGACATCTCAGGCTTAGTGGGTTGCTTGTTCTTTTTTCTTGGTGCCGACTTCAGTCGGCATTGTCGTTGGAAGCCAGGATTCAATGCTGGCTGAAGCCAGCACTGCAATTGCGACATCTCACAATTTCCTGACATTCGCGTATGTGATGGTCGGACAGGGGTTTGCATTGTTGGGGCCACTGCTGTCGAGCCGGGTTTGAGCGAACTCACCCAGGAATGCAGAAAAGCTGATTTGCAGTCCGGTTGACCTGAGTATCATGCAAGGGTCCTGATAGTGGTTTTTCCGGTTCCTGCTGACTGGTCGTCCGGATGAAACGTCGCTCACTGATTCTGATGATCCTGATCGTATTGCTCCCCGTCAGTCTGCTGACATGGCTTGGGGTTCGCATGGCGCGGGATGAGCAGTCGGTGACTCAGCAGCGATTTCGCAGCGTGATGCAACAACGGCTGGACGACGTCAATCGGCAGGTCGCTTTGCGGTTTGAGGAATCTCAGCGGCGACTTCATCAGATCACCTCTGTGGATGATTTTGATCTGTCGGTATTGCGGGAGGTTGTTCGATCGGAACCGCAGGTCACGCAGTTGTTTGTGCTTTCTCCAGATGGTCGGCTGATGTATCCGAATCCGGCCGGGGTGCTGAATGGTTCAGAGCTGACGTTTCTGAATCAGGCGGCCCGGATGTTTACTCAGTGGGATCTTCAGAACGCCATCGCGCGGACCGAAGCCGGAGCTGGTGGTGATCGTTCTGCTGTCGCGATGTCCGGTAGCGGCGGGGGAGCATTCCGCTCGGAAGTCGAGCAGCGACTATCTCGTTCGCAGCAGCAAACAGATGCGGCTTATGGATCGTCTGAGAATTCGCTGGCCGATCAGATCGCATCAGGTTCGATGCCCGGTGAAGCGATTCCACAGCAGGCGGCTCCGATGGTGGCTGATGCGCCTCCAGCTCCGAGTCCATTGGAGGAGCTGGTCGCGATGATCAAGTCAGTCAAAAGCGAAGGGGCCGAAAAGAAAGCAACGCCATTAGATTCTGTGGCTCTGGATGAGAGTGCAAGCCCCAGTGTCAAAATGGCTGCTCCACCGGGGAATTCTGTTCGATCAAAAGCCAATGTGTCACAACGGCCTGCCCCTTCGGATCCATTCGAAGCCGCAGCTCCGGCGATGGCGGAGGGGGCTCGAGGTAACTTGAGGGCACCTGCGGCGAGCAGTGCTCGAACAGGGCCAGCTACAGGAATGGCCAAAGAGACGCAGGCAACAACTCAAGCTGCAGCGTCGGCCGCACCACTACAGGACGAACCGTCATTCAGTGTCGCGGATCCGGTGATGGCTGCCACCGAATTAGCAGCACCGCTGTCTGCAGAGTCCGCAAATAATGGTCTGGAGATGGCCGCACCGCAGATGGCTACACCGGAGTTCACGGCTCGCGCGGAAACGCGAGAACAGCCGGCTCCGTTCTTGCCCTCAAATGGCTGGTTTGTGTGGTACTGGGATCGAGGACTGAACCTGATCTACTGGCAACGCAGGCCGTCCGGCCACATTGTGGGAGCCGCACTGGAGCGAGCTCGATGGATCTCGGATTTGATCTCATGGTTGCCGGAGACCGATCGTTCTGATTCGCAGCTGGGATCGTCCGATGTTCAAACTGCGTTTCGAGTTTTGAGTTCGTCGTCGGAGATCGTCTACGAATGGGGCGACGATGTCACCACAGATGAGGTGCCCTTCTGCGAAGCTCCTGTCGCGGCACCTCTGGCCTCCTGGCGACTGCAGTGTTTCATACCGCCCGATCAAATTGCCACAGGTGGTGGCCGCAGTGCGTATCTGGGATTTGCGGCCGGCCTTGGTGCGTTTGCGATCACGCTGACTTCGCTGGCGTGGTTGTTGTATCGAGATTACTCGCGTGACATGCGGGAAGCGTCGCAGCAGGTCAGCTTTGTGAATCAGGTTTCACATGAACTCAAGACTCCGCTGACGAATATTCGA
>CANHVD010000028.1 GCA_947463775.1 Planctomycetaceae bacterium
AAGCTCGCTGGTAATGAAAACTTGGCGATGGCTGCTCAACAGAACTTCGATCAGTTGCAGGCGTTGGACAAAGAATTTCTCAATCAGTTGACGGCGGTGTCGAAAACACAGGACGGCTATGAAGAGAGATTGAAGTTGGCTCAGTTGTCACGTGACATTGGTCAGATAGAGTTTTCGACCCAGGTTTATCAGTCCTTGACAAATGCCTACCCGGACAAAAGCCAGGAAATCGCGCCATTGAAAGAACAGTTGTATACGGTGCTTCCTCCCTTGGTTGCCTTACCGTGGGCCGCTTCGCAGGAGAAAGTCACTCCGGCCGAAGCCGCGACTGAGGCGAAAGAAGCGACCACTCCACCGCCAGCGACCACTCCAGAGCCAGCCTCCACGCCGGAAGCCGCGAGCAAGGGGGCAGATCAACCTGCAGCCGAGTCAGCTCCTTCTGCAGAATCGGTCCCGGCCACTGACGCAAAGTAAGCCACTGACGCTAAGTAATTGGTTGATCGGTTGCCGCGACCCTGAACCGCCGGTTCACATCCTGCAATGCATTTGAGAACGATCACGGAAAGAGGAGTTCAGCAGATGGCGAGCGATGTTCAGGAGTCATCTGCAGCGAATTCGACGAAGCCGCGTGACATGAGCACGCGGATCTTTTTGGGATTCCTTGGATTCATTGCCGCGATGTATGCGGTTGTCCTTGTGTACCATACGACGAATCCTCCCGAAGCTGTGGCAGAGAACAGCGGACTACTTGAGCAGTGTCGTCAGATCTGTATGCAGTATGGCCTTGTTTCCACGGGCCATATTCGGAATGACGCAGAAGCCTACCTTCAAGCGGCTCAGAAGCGACGATTGACCGAAGGCCTTTCCGTTGTTCTGGCGGAATCTACATTCGTCCCGGAGGCTTCTCAATCACATCCTTTACTTGGCCAGGCGGCCCCAAACTTTGGTTTGCCTGACGTGAATGGAGTGTCCCAGGAATTGAGCCATCTGGGGAAAGACCGCCCCATTGTTGTTGTCTTTTATCTTGGCTATGGCTGCAGTCATTGCGTCGCCCAGTTACTTGCATTGGACAAGGACCAGCATTACTTCCGAGAACTGGATGCCGACATCGTTGCGATCAGCTCTGATACTTCTGACCACACTGCGGAGAAGTACAAGGAGTATGGAGAGTTTCATTTTCCGGTTCTGTCGGATATCGACTATGCCGTTTCCACGCAGTGGGGCGTGTATCAGCCAGAGACGGATGACAAGCCGGAGTTCATGAAGCACGGAACATTTGTGGTTGACCGAAGTGGGAAGGTCATCTGGGCTGCTGTCGGAAACGAACCGTTTCTGGACAATAAGACGCTGTTGCATGTGCTTGCGAAATCTCAGGGACTGCTGCCGTAGGCAGAAGTTGTCTTGACCGTCGTAGTCAACGTCAGTTTCGATGCCGGTACGTCAGACGCTATGGGCCCAGCTTTCCGCCCGCAGGACTCGCACGGAAGCTGTGGGCTCGGTCTGCAGATTCAGGAATCTGCACGACCGCACGAGCAGAAGTATTGCTTGTGAGAACAGCGTTACGCCGGATGGGCCGGTCGTGTTCACTCTGCCAGGCATCGCCAACTCCTGAGCACTCACTTCCACAATGCGGCATTTACCCTGCCGTCACATCAATGAAAATACATTGATTGAATCAATGGATGTCATGCGTACTATAGATTTGTCATTGTTTGACATCTCCCTACGATGAAGATTGGGAACATGACAAGACGAATTCAGATTCCGGGCGGCGCGACCACAAGAGTTGGCTGGCTCCGGTCGCTTGTCGAGTAATGCGGATTCCGCCGGGGAATACCTTTGGCTGCTGAAGTCTTGCCGAATTCTGTTGTTTCTTTGATCTAGGGAGCTGTTGCGATGAAGTGCCCTGTGTGTGAATCCAATCTGCAGATGATGGAAAGATCCGGAGTTGAAATTGATTACTGTCCCGCCTGTCGCGGGGTATGGCTGGATCGTGGTGAGCTGGACAAGATTATTGAACGATCGGGTCGCGATACGGGCAAGGGGCGACTGTCAGAAGACCGTGAGCGTCACTACGACTCCGACGATTCTTCTCGATCAGGATCGAGGGAGGACACTCAACCGAAGAAGCGAGAATCCTTCTGGAGTGAGCTGTTTGATTTCGGCTGAGTCTCAACCGGTGTGCCTGCGTTCGCTAAGGCTCACTTGTCACACCCTACGGGATTTGTAGGGTGTGACAAGTTCGCCCCGGCGAACGCAGGCACACCACATACGGACAATGTTTCGAACCAGTTTCATCGCGGGGAATCAAGGACGGTCCGGGTTTGGTTCAGTGAATTCAGGGAAGCGTTGTTGCGAGCGTGTTTTTGTGAGGGCAATTGAAGTTACGAATGTCGCGAGGCTGCGTTTTCAGGTGGACCGGGTATTACAATGCACGACACAGAATTGGGAAACGCGATCAAGAATGAGCTGACCATTCCGACGGTCAGCTCCTCAGATGAAGAAGCATTTTTTGTCGTTGGAATCGGTGCCTCGGCCGGCGGCCTGGAGGCGCTCGAACAGTTCTTTGAACACGTTCCCGAGAAATCGCGACTCTGCTTTGTCGTCGTGCAGCATCTGTCGCCCGACTTCAAAAGCATGATGGATGAGCTGCTGGCTCGCAGAACGCGGATCCCGATTGTTCGCGTGGAAGACGGCATCGAACTGCGTCCCAATGCGATCTATCTGATGCCGCCTCGGAAGGAGATGATTCAATCGACCGGGCGACTGTATCTGACGGACAAAGATCTGTCTCAGGGATTCGCTCTGCCCATTGACCGGTATCTCAGATCGCTCGCACAGGATTTTGGCAGCCGCTCCATCGGCGTCATACTGTCGGGAACCGGAAGCGACGGATCACGCGGAATTCGTGACATCCATGATGCCTGCGGACTGGTGCTTGCTCAAAGCGAAGAATCCTCGCGGTTCGACGGAATGCCTCGCAGTGCGCGGGAAACCGGGCTTGTGGATCTGGTCTTGCCGCCATCGGAAATGCCGGATGCGATCCTGAAACTGGTGCGCATGCGGCGCTCGCCTGAAGAGGGCGGTGAGGCGGAGCCGGTGGTCCCGGAGGTGGGTCTGCAGGCCATCTTTCGCATGCTGCGGAAAGAATATGGCATCGACTTCAGTCACTACAAGCCGAGCACCGTTACGCGCCGCGTGGAGCGACGGCTGCTGCTGAATAATTCGATGAGCGTCAAACAGTACGTGGAGCTGCTGTCCGACAATGGTGCCGAGCTGAATCAGCTTTACAAGGATCTGCTGATCGGAGTGACGCAGTTCTTCCGAGACCGCGAGGCCTTTCATCTGCTGGCGAGTGAAGAGCTGCCTCGTCTGCTGGAAGCCGTCGGCGATGATCAGGAGTTCCGCGTCTGGGTCGCGTGCTGTGCGACGGGGGAAGAAGCGTACTCCATTGCGATTCTGATTCAGGAACAACTGGCGTTGATGAATCGGCCGATCCTGGTCCGGATCTTTGCCACAGACGCGCATCGTGCTTCGCTGGAAGTGGCCAGCACGGGTGTTTACAGCGAAGCGTCACTGGCCGCCGTGAATCCTCAGCGACGAGCCCAGTTCTTCGTCCCCAAAGGCGACGGCTATCAGGTGGCGCCGCACATTCGCAAGATGATTGTGTTCGCGCCGCATGATCTGCTGAAGGATACTCCGTTCACCAGGCTGCACCTGGTCACTTGCCGCAACATGTTGATCTACCTGCAGCCGCCGGCACAGAAGAAGGTGCTTTCACTGTTTCATTTTGGACTGAAAGCTGGCTGTGTTCTGTTTCTGGGACCCAGCGAGACGACGGGGGAACTGTCGGACGAGTTCGAATCGATTGATGAGCGCTGGAAGATTTTTCGCAAGAGACGCGACGTGCGTCTGCGAACCGATTTTCGTCTGATGTCGACGGCCGGTCCACAACGCCCACGCATCACGTCACCGTATGGAGCCACATCGTCCGCCTCCGATCGACTGCAGCAGGCGGTCTATGATCGACTGCTCGAAGAGCACATGCCGCCCAGCTTTCTAATCAACGATCGGAAGGAACTGGTCCACAGTTTCGGGAAAGCGGGCAAGTTTCTGCGAGTCAGAGACGGAAGAGCGTCCACGCTGTTTCTGGATCTCATCGACAACGATCTGAAGATGATTCTGCTGGGCGCACTGGCGCGGGCGGAAAAGCTGTTGGTGCCGGTGGTCTTCACGGGAGTCCGCCTTCCTTCGGACGATGGCCACGATCTGATGACTCGGCTGACCGTGAAGCCCATCAACGATCGTATCTCGGGCCTGACCAGTTTTTTGATCCTGCTGGAAGACATGGGGCTCCCCGCGCTGGCTCGCGACGAGAATGCCGTGGATCTGCAGGTGGCTTCGCGCGACCAGTTGCAGGCGCTGGAACTGGAACTGGGACATACTCGCGAAAACCTGCAGGCTCTGATTGAAGAGCAGGAATCCAGCAACGAAGAATTGCAGGCGACGAATGAAGAACTTGTCGCATCGAATGAAGAACTGCAGAGCACCAATGAGGAATTGCACTCGGTCAATGAAGAACTTTACACGGTCAACGCGGAGTATCAGCATAAGATTGAAGAGCTGACTCAGGTGACCGCGGACCTCGAGAATCTGTTTCTGGCGACGGACGTCGGGATCGTGTTTCTGGATCGCAATCTTTGCATCCGCCGGTTTACTCCGCGTGCGGCTCGGCTTTTGAACCTGTTGCCGCATGATTCCGGCAGGCCGCTCAGCAGCTTCGCGCATTCGCTGGACGAACCGCTGATGGAGTTGCTGAATCATGTGCTTGAGACGGGCCGGCCCATCGAAAAAGAAGTTCGCGATCGCGAAGGAAACTGCTACTTCCTGCGAATTCTGCCCTATCGAACCAGCACGATGACCATGGACGGAGTCGTGTTGTCACTGATTGACATTTCTCCGCTCAAGGTGGCCGAGGCGAAGCTTCAGCACCTGTCCGCCATCGTCAGATTCTCGGGCGATGCGATCATTGGTAAAGACCTGGAAGGTCGAATCATCAGTTGGAATCGCGGTGCCGAGGAGATGTTCGGATACTCGGCCGAGGAATCCATCGGCCGTGATACGGAGTTCCTGTACCCGGCCGAGTCCGCAGAGTCCTTTGAGGAACTGATGGCGGCGATCCGCAGCAGTCGTTCGGTCACGCAGGAGCGACGACGAAAACGTAGTGACGGATCCATCATTGATGTGCTGCACACGGTTTCTCCGATCTGTGATGCGGCGGGCCGGATTGTGGGCGTATCGACGATCTCGCGAGACATCACGGTTCGGAAGAAATCAGAACAGGCGATTCAGGATACGATTCGTAACCGCGATCACTTCCTCGCGATGCTGTCGCACGAACTGAGAAATCCGCTGAGTGCCATCTTGTATGCCGCGCAGATGCTGGATCTGAGGAAGTCGATCGAGGGCGATGATACTGAAGCGAGCGGCGTGATCCGGCGGCAGGCGGAACAAATGCGGTTACTGCTCGACGATCTGCTGGATGTGGCTCGAGTGACTCAGAACAAGATCGTCCTGCGCCGCGAAGTGGTTTCTCTGGGAGATATTATTGCGGAGGAATTGCGGACGATCTCGCGTCTGCCGGAGACCAGCAGACGCGTGATTGAAGTGGAAGGAATGGATCAGGTATGCCTGGTCGACGGAGATCCCGCGCGTTTGCACCAGGTTGTCATCAATCTGCTGAGGAATGCGGTGAAGTATTCTTCGGATGGTGAAATCGTCACAGTCAAACTGTCGCGTCGAGACAATCAGGCGGTGCTTTCTGTTCGAGACACCGGAGTTGGTATTGCGCCGGATATGCTGGATCAGATCTTTGAATTGTTCGTGCAGTCCAGAGATACGATTGATCGTGCGGAAGGTGGCCTGGGAGTTGGACTGACGCTGGTCAGGGCCATTATCGAATTACATGGAGGAACTATCCGCGCGTTCAGTCAGGGAACAGGATTCGGAAGCGAGTTTACGATTCAATTGCCTCTGGCTGTGCCACAGCCTTCTTCTGCAAAGTTGGACAAAGCGAAGACTGGTGCAACACAGGCCGTTCGACTTCCGTCATTGCGAATTGCGATCATCGAAGACAATTCTGATGTGCAGTTGTGTCTTCGGACGCTGTTGGAAATGGATGGGAATGAAGTCCGCGTGTCCTGTGATGGAATCGAAGGAACGGATCTGATTCTCGAGTGGAGACCCGATATCGCCATTGTCGATATTGGGCTTCCGGGACGAGACGGCTTTGGTGTGGCTCGGGAAGTTCGCAAAAGCATCTCAGCAGAGCACAACCAGCCTCAACCGCATCTGATTGCGTTAACCGGGTATGGACTTCCATCAGACAGAGTGAAGGTGCTCGAAGCGGGATTCAATCTTCACCTCGTGAAACCGGTGAATCTGGATGAACTGTTCGATGTGCTGCATCGCATCGCCAGCGGGTAGTCGATTTCGCCGTAGGAAACGTTCAGGTTGAGAACGTTTCCAATTTTTTGATGACTATTGCCAATTTTTTGATGACCAATGATTGTGTCTTGCTATTGACGTTCTAAGTAGGAGAGTTAACCTTCGAACGTTCGTAGAGAGCGCATAAGGACTTGCGCTAATGTATGCTGTTTGAAAAACTGAAGGCGCTGCTTTAAGGCAGATCGGTCAATTCATCGCAGGATCATCCGATGATTGCAGTTTTACGATTTTCGTAGCTGGGCCGAAAGTTCAACGAGCGGATTTTGATTCGCAGGATGCGACCCCAGAATGCCAATGTTTGCCGTATTTTCGTGACTTGTGTCTCGATCGGCAGCAGGTTGTGTTTCCATGGAGGGTTGGTCTGATGCTTGTGCTAGCGCGTCGTCCGGGTCAGAAGATTGTATTTCCGGGTCTGGGGATCTCTATTGAGGTCTTGCAGTCAAAAGGTGCTGTGACCCGTCTGGGAATTGAAGCGCCCGTCGACATTGAAGTTCATCGCCATGAGATACTTGAAAAGGTTGGCTCTGGTGCAATTGCCGCCCAAAGTCATTCTGTTTCCGATGCTGAACGGGAACATCGTCACCGGCTGAACAATAAACTCAACGCACTGACGTTGAAGCTGCAGCTTCTTCAAAGGCAGATCAGCCGAGGCACAGCCGTTGAACCTGCGACTCAAATTGCGGATGTTGTGGATCAATTGAGTGATCTGGAAACGGCCATTCCTGATTGCACTGTCACAGAGAAATCTCCGCGAGTACTGATTGTTGAAGATCAGGCGAATGAGCGAGAGCTGCTGGCAGACTGCCTGAAGCTTTCCGGAATTCCTGTGGCTACGGCGGTCAACGGCCAGGATGCCTTCGACTATCTTCATGAAAACGAAATGCCGGATCTCGTGCTGCTCGATATGCGCATGCCCGAGATTGATGGCCCCTCGTTCATCAAGCTGATCCGCGATGACTTCCGACTCAACCGTCTGAAGGTGTTTGCCGTGAGTGGCTCAGCTCGTGAAGAATTCAGTTCGAATCTTGCCGTCGACGGCTGGTTTGCCAAGCCTGTTCGAATCGACTCAATACTGGAAGCCGTCCGCAATCCGACTCGCGGTGCCATGGCTACGGTATAACGTCCGAGGTCAGGTACAATTCTTCGTCAGAAACTATGGCTATGGTCATCGAATGACGCCTGGCATCTTCAAGATGCCAGGCGTCATTCGTGTCTGCTTCATTCGACACTGGCGAATAGCCTTGAACCCTTGACTGATGGCCTTGTCATTACCCACGAAATTCCTCGCCCGCTGCTGGCTCGCCCGCTGCTGGCTTGCCCGGCAGTAGCGAAGTTTTGAAATTAGCAGTCAAACAATTGAAGATCAGGTCCCATGCCGGCTCGTCCGGCATGAGCCAAAGCTTTTCACTTGCGTTCCGGCTCGACAAGCGAGCCGGGGACGGCCACATTGATGCTATCTGCCTAATTTCAAAACGTATTCACCTGCACGACAAGCGTGCAGGGGTCTCGATGTCGTGGGTAATGACAAGGGCTGATGGCCCTGGCTGTCTCAACCGGTAAACTTCCCGGGATTGAGTTCGCAATGACTTCTCACCCCCGCTGCATACATGCAAGCGAAGCTTTCTGGTCGGCCTGGCGGACCCAATTGAGTCTCTCTCTGCTGGAGAATGAACTCCGCGCCAAGATTCCGTGAACCGTTCGATAAGAGAATTCAGCTAAGGTTGCAGAATCAGCTTTTAGATCTTTGGCTTTGAAGCTTCTTTTTTCCGCTGCATTTCCTGAGCCTGTCGACGACGAGCTTCTTCTTCGGGAGCGAACTGGGGACCTCGGCGACCGTCACCGCCATTCATGGCGGCGATTTCAATATGTCCCTCTTTCCATTCCCATCCCAGTGGTTCGTTCAGCTCCATCGTGGCGAGAAACTCCCAGGGCGTTCCTGGATGTTCGTTGATAACACGATGCAGATACTCCAGAGCCTTGTCGTGCATTCTGCGAACGTTGGCCCCGGCGTCGATCGCCTCTGATGGTTCCAGCCTCCATTGATTGCTGTCGGCTTTCTCGAATCGTTTCGGATTCGATTTCATTTCGGCCAACACGGCGTTGTAACCGAATGCTCGAACTCGCATGGCCAGTACTCGGCCCATCGCCAGGTCGTAGCTGGCTCGCCAGCGATCCGAGTCCAGTTTATCACGATGCTTTTCGCCGGCTTCCAGTGCTGTGTGAACTCGTTCGAGGAAGTAGTCGAGCACAGCCAGTGGCTTCTGAGCTTCTGTAATCTGCTCTCGCAAAATGTTGTCGTTATTGGCCTGGAAAGTTCGCTGTGGAATTGGCACAGGTTCTGTCACAGCCAGTTGAGCGGCTGCGATCAATGACTGCTTTGCCAGATTGCCCTGGAGCTGTCGACGATACTCGGCTCCCGGACGGTAGTCAGGAGCATACTGCCGCATAATCTGCGGATCCCATTGTTTGCGGGATGTGTCGTCGGCGACGAAAAAGATACCACCGGTCTCCGCACATAAACGAGACAGCGTGTATGGACCGTAGCCAGATGACATGCGTTCGAGGCCCTGAGAGTCAGCGGTCCAGAACGGCAATTGCAATCCTTCTGGAAGTGGACTCTCTGGTCCCTGGTCAGCGTCACCGATGTCGTCTTCATAGTCCGTGCCGTCTTCGCCTTTCCATTTCACATGGACGAAGCCTTTTTGACGACCAAACGGCGATGTGTTACCAATACAGAAGACTCTGACGCCGTCACGGCTGAGTCGCTTAACAACCTCTTCCAGCACCGTGTAGTTCTCACCAAAGTCATCACCGCGTTCGTCGGTAACAATAATCAGAATCATGTTGGCTCGCATCTTCTTGCGAACCGGTCCATAAACCTTCATGGCTTGGTTGATGCCAGCGAAAACATTCTCCACGCCCGACGTGTCGCTTTTGATAGTCTTGATGGCTTTGGACAATTCAGCGATGTCACTGGACGGTTCCTCCAGAAGAACATGCACGTCTTTGCCGTAGCCGACGATCCCTGTTTTTAGCGCGTCCTTGGTGTCGATGTCATCCATCAGACCAAGCTGACGGTAGACGTTTTCGAATCGTTCGATGATCTTTTCGCGACGTGATTCCAGGGAGATTGATTCGTCCATCAGCCACACTGGAAGCGTCTTCCGCTGACGAAGCGAGTTCGCAATTTCCAGCGTAATTCGGTCAACAGCGCCGTCGGTTCCGCCCGCATGTTCCGTAGTACCGGTCAGATCGATGTTCTCCAGCATTTCTGCTTCGCTGGGAGTCGACACTGTTTCGTTAAGCTGAATCTTGGGATTTACAACGGAGCTTTCGATCTGCTGAATCTCTTCTCGATGATTATCCAGACCACGATTTTGAGCCACAGCCGCAGATGGGCTGGCAATGTTCAGATCGCTTTTGGTACCCAATGATTCTGATGGTTCCGTATCGAGCACATACTCTACCTGCTGGATTTCTTCCATTTCGACAGTGGAAGTCAGGTTGAATTCTGGCAATGCAATTTCCGGCAGAGAAATCATCGCCACGATGATAATGATGCCGATGTGAACCAACAGGCTCATTCCCCATGCTGGCATCGCGTCGAAGATCGACCAGACAACACTGTCTTCTTCCGGAAGTGACTCTGGGGAAGCGGATGTTGCTGAATTTGCGTGAATAGTGCTCACAAGCAAGCTCCGACAAGGCGACGAATCTCAAAGTGCCCAACATGTGCAATCGGGACCGGGAACGGTTTCACGACACGATGATCCGGGATTTTTGCTCGGTCTGAACAAAAATCGCTGGAAAACTCGGCCCGCTTAATATGTTCTCCAAGTATTCACCCCGTTACAAGCGGAGAACCCGGGCAAAACTTGGAATCCTATACTGATCATATCGACAGTGTGGCTGCTGCAATCGTACTCTTGGGAACTTGTGGAGCAAGTTTTTTCTGAGCTGGAGCGGGTGAAGTGTCCGGCAAATTCTTGCTTACTCCCCCCGTCAGTTTCGGGCGAATCCTTTGCAGGGATTGCGTTTCCATCGAGCGGGGACCAAACTGAGAGAGTCACGGTTTTCAGATTTCTGATGAAACGGTCAATTCATGCGCGGCCCAGTACTGGATCGAGAAGAGTACATCGAACAGGAGTATTTCTTTCGGGTTTACCGGGAGCGGCTGCTGGAGAACGTACCGTCCCAGGAGATCTTGAAGACGATTTCCGAGGAGATTCTGGCGACGACACGGCTTCCGATGGCGATCGATTTTATGCGGGCGGAGATCCTGCATAGCGGAAAGATCAGCACGGCCATGTTTCGGCTGCCGCATTACTTTGCTCCGTTTCAGGCGTTCGTGATTAGCCGAGCAGAAGAAGACGAGTCTCGCTTTGAACAATTGACGGCACTGAAGATCCTCGAGAGCGAAGCCCATTTCCGAGCAGTCAGTCCCTCCATGCCTGGACTGTTTATCTTTCAGTTCGAATGTATCGCACGTAATCGACTGGGATATAGCGAAGGTCTGAAAGCGATGATGGCGGACCCGCTGTACTCGGAAGAGTGGAGTCGCTGGATTGCTCGTCTGGCTGGTTCACTCGGCGAACGAGAACTGGCTGAAATCGTCTACGGTGCGTCTCAGCACTTTCAGAATCGACGCACCACGGCTCGAAAGCCAGGGGAACAGGTTGCAGAAAAATCGGACGACGGTCCTGTTGCTGTGGTGGCGAAGGCGTTGTTCGGTGATCAGGAAGGACGCATTGCGAAAGCCAACATCGGTCGCGACCCTCTTTACTTCTTCGCAGCTCTGCAGAGGCAGCTCAACTATCCCGCGGTTCCTCGTTCATCACAGGCGGAAGCCGATGAAGACAAAAAGCTGCCACCATTTCTTGAGGCTCGTTTGAACAAGATTGAGCAGCGTCTCAAGATCAATGAAATGGAAGTCAAAGGCGGCATCGACCTGACTCGCTTCTACAAACAGCCGGATGGCGAAACGCCGAAGCTGAGTGATCTGCCGTAGCGAGATCGTTGCGTCGGTTGGATTTGTAGTGCCGACTTCAGTAGGCCTTGTTGCTGGAAACGCACACAAATGAACAGACTGGTTGCAAGGCGTCCATTAAATCGTTGAACGGCGAGCCACAGACGCCCTTTTTCGCCTCCGCCTGTGGCTCGCCGTTAAACGAAAATACTCAGTACAAGATTAAACCAGCCGCACGCTTGTGGCCTTCGGATGAACTCACGGCTCTGTCTTTGTATCCTTCCCGCTCATCAGCTCGCTGATGTCCTGTCTTTGCCGTTGAATTGTGGCAAGTTGCCGCAGGCGGTTGTGCAGGTTGTTTCTACTCTTGCCCCAGAATTTTGATCATGTCCAATCAGGTCGAAGCCAGCATTTATGATTATCCCAAGTACTACGATCTGTTGTTCGGGTCCGACGTGGCTTCTGAATTCCGCTTTCTGAAAGCCTGTTTCGCCAAACACGCCGGTTGCGAAGTGAAGCGAATTTTTGAACCCGCCTGCGGAACCGGACGCCTGCTGATTAAGCTGGGGCGAGCGGGCTATGAAGTTGGTGGAAACGACCTGAATCCCAAAGCCGTCGACTTCTGCAACGAACGTCTTCGCCGCTACGACTTGCCGGAGACTGTCGTTGTTGGCGATATGTCAAACTTCAAAGTCAAAAAGAAGTTTGATGCGGCCTTCAACATGATCAATTCGTTTCGACATCTGGCAACCGAGAAACAGGCCGTCGGGCATTTTGAATGCATGGCGAACGGAATGACCAAAGGCGGACTCTATGTCCTTGGTATTCATCTGGAGCCAACTGCATGTCCAGCCATGCAGGAAGAAAGCTGGTCCGCGCGACGAGGCAACCTGGTTGTGAATTCGTACATGTGGTCCAAAGGGATTGACCGCAAGACACGACTGGAGCATCTCGGCCTGCACGTGGATGTGTTTACTCCCACAAAGCGAATGCGCATCTTGGATCACATGGAGTATCGCACTTACAACCAAAGTCAGTTTATGTCGCTTCTGAAGAAAGTGCCCAAACTGGAAATCGCAGAGACGTACGATTTTTCATACGACATTCGCAATCCGCACGTAGTGTCCGGAACGACAGAGGATGTTGTTTACATCCTGCGGAAGAAGTAGTAACGGTCAGGAAAACACTTGGCGCGTTTTGTCAGTGAACTCTCTTTTGGAAAGTTAAAGTCCTATGAACAGTATTGCCCTTCTGACATCGGCTCTGGAATCATCGAAGAAGATGCTGGCGTGGATTGTTTCAGATTTCTCTGACGCTGATCTCCTGGTTCGTCCGGTGCCTGAAGCCAACCACATGGCATGGCAATTGGGGCATCTGATCACTGCCGAGCGACATATTATTCTGGAGCAACTCCCGAGCGCGAAGTTTCCGGATTTGCCTGCAGGGTTCGACGCGGCTCATTCAAAGGAAACCGCGTCCTCAGACAATGCTGCCGGTTTTTTCAAAGTGGCCGAGTACCTGGAACAGCTCGAGGCAACTCGTGCTGTGACGATTGCGGAATTGCAGAAGCTGACCGAATCTGATCTGGATCGACCAACGCTAGGGAACCTTGCGAGCTTTTGTCCGACGCTTGGTAACACGTTCGGTCTGCTGTGCGACCATATCATGATGCATCTCGGTCAGGGCACCGTTGTCCGCCGCAAACTTGGCAAGCCGGTTTTGTTCTAGTCCTGTGCAAAGCCATTCAGTGTGCGGCCATGATTGAGGCTGGCGTTTATAACGGTCTCCCGTGAACACCCGGCCTCAACCAAAACCGTGCGGAGAATACGTATGGCCAGAAATGAAGCCGACCGCGAAGACCTGATCCGCGAAGCGGTCGCGTTGACGGAACGAGTCGAACTGTTCGTCCCTGGTTTCCAAGAGCTGATCACGATCGGATTCCGCAGCAATGGTGCGATGAGCATGTTTGTGGGGCAGGATCCGGTCTATCAGTTCGATCCATCCGGTCGTCTTCGCCGAGCTTTTGTGGATGGCTTTCTGTTTCGCAGCCAACATTCCGGACTGGCACGACTGGAACGTGTGCGTAACGAATCGGAAGTGCAGCTTCTGCGATATGATCTGTCTCCGTCAGAGTGCTCTGCCTTTCAGAAGGCGATGAAAGACACGTTGCATCGCATCTTGTTGCAACTTCAGGAGAAGGCCGTCCGGGTCGAGCGTTGTGTGCCTGAAACGGCCGATCTGCTGCCGGTGATACAGATCGCAATTGTCGCCATAGTAAATAACGAAGAATGGCTGTCACCAGAGATTCGCAAGCGAACTGTTTAATGTCCTTGCTGCTTTGCCGCTGCGAATTCGCCTCGTTTGGAAGCCCCATCATCAAATCTCGGGATTCGCTCGTTTGAGCTGCCTTTGGGTCGTGTTTTCCAGAAGTCGGATTGCCTGCGGTTGAATCGTCCTGCATACTTGGCGGAAACATTCCCCGGAAGATGATCGCGAAATCTTTGTTCGCGTTCCCTGCTTGAGGTCGAGCCGATGCTTACACCAAAATTTCTGATCAATCGTCGACGACTGCTTGGAGCGGCCGCTGCCGGAGTCGTGGCTTCCGGGTTGCCGATCCAGCGCACGATTGCCGCGACCGAATCCGCGACTCGTGCGAAGTCAGTGATTCTGGTTTTGTTGAGCGGTGGTCCCAGTCAGTTGGACACTTTCGATCCAAAGCCGCAAGCTCCCGCGGAAGTTCGCGGAGAATTCTCATCCGTGTCGACTTCGATACCGGGTGTGACTCTTTGCGAGCACTTGCCTCTGCTGGCGGCTCGACTACAGCACTGGGCGATTTTGAGAACTCTGGCTCATCCGGAACACAATCATCTGTTGGCGACTCATGTTGCTTTGACCGGTCGGCCCACGCCAGTTCCGCGAGGAGGCAGCGATCTGGATCGCGTTGAATCTCGCAATGACTTTCCGAACTTCGCTTCCGCGTTGGATTTCTTGAAACCTCGTCGCGACGGAATTCCGACAGGAGTTTCTCTGCCGAACTATTTCATCGAAGGCCCGCTGACTTGGCCGGGACAGCATGCTGGATTCCTGGGAACTCGCCATGATCCCTGGCAGATCAATCATGATCCGAATGATGCGGCGTTTCGAGTCGACTCATTGTCGCTGCCAACAGATCTCAATAATCAAAGATTGGTTTCTCGACGAACATTGTTAGATGGTTTGAATCAGGCTGATCCACGCAATTCCGCCGACGTTCGTTTGCGAGCATTCTCGGAACAGCAGGACGTTGCGTTTTCGTTGCTGACGTCTGCGAAAGTCGCCGAGGCGTTTCGAATTGATCAGGAATCAGACGGAACTCGCAATCGATACGGACGTCACAAGTTTGGCCAGTCGTTGTTGCTTTCACGCCGATTGGTCGAAGCTGGTGTTCCCGTTGTTCAGGCTGCGATGGGAATTGTCCAGACGTGGGATACTCATGTGGACAACTGGGGTCGTCTGAAGACATCGCTATTGCCATCACTGGATCAGGGTTTGGCTGCGTTGATTGATGATCTGGCGTCGACCGGAATGCTGGATCAAACGATGGTCATTGTTATGGGTGAGTTCGGCCGTACTCCGCGTGTGTCGATTCTGCCTGGGCAAACTGTTCCGGGACGTGACCATTGGGCTCATGCGTATTCAGCGTTGTTTGCCGGTGGTGGTGTTCGCGGTGGTCAGACAATTGGTGAGACCGATTCGATCGCTGCTTATCCTGTGTCGCGATCATGGACTCCTGCGGATGTCGGGACGACGATCTTCGATTCGCTCGGCGTCTCTCACGATGCTCAGGTGATTGATCCGCTGGGCCGGCCAAATCATTTGCTGAATGGCGAAGTCATCACGCCACTCTTTACTGGGAATGCCACGTAATTGCGCATTGGTTCAGTGGAAAGAGGCTTCAACGTATCTGAAGTCGTTCGTGGAAAGGTATTTTTCGGAACCACGAAATACACGGAATACACGAAAAGTGTCGGTCGAAAACGGCCGTTTCGTATTGCGGTCGGGAGTGATGGAACTCTCATCTCGCCGTGTTGGACGTTTCCGGATGGTCGCGATAGCATCCGTGGTAATCTTTCTGGCCACATCGCGGGTCGGCTTCCAACGGGCTGTTTGTTTTGCAGCGTTGAGACGGCGTAATGCGTTGTGAGTCGCAGAGATGATTGTCCTCCAAACCGCTGGCCACCAAGAGATTTACTCGTCGATGAACCGCCCTCTGACTTCTGAACTGATCGCTCAACTCCAATCCGGTGAAACGACTTCGCGCCAGCTTGTGGAAAACAGCCTGCAGCGGATCTCTGAACTGAACGGAGTTCTGAATGCGTTCGTTAGCATTGACGCCGACGGAGCATTGGCGAAGGCGGATGAGATCGATCAGCGACGTCGAGCAGGAAAGCCAGTCGGCCGATTAGCCGGTTTGCCTGTCGCTGTGAAAGACAACATGTGTACGATCGGTCTGCCAACTTCCTGTGGCAGCCGCATGTTAAAAGATTTTCGAGCACCCTACGATGCTCATGTCATTCAGCGAATCGTGGCTGAAGATGGCGTCATGATCGGTAAGCTCAATCAGGATGAGTTCGCTATGGGCTCGTCGACGGAAACGTCGATTTACGGGCCCACACGAAATCCGTGGAACGCTGACTACACGGCCGGTGGTTCCAGCGGTGGATCGGCCGTGGCCGTTGCGAGCGGCATGGTTCCACTGGCACTGGGATCTGATACAGGTGGTTCAATTCGTCAGCCAGCCAGCTTCTGCGGTGTTGTCGGAATGAAGCCGACATACGGGCGAGTTTCTCGCTACGGACTGGTTGCGTTCGCAAGTTCGCTCGATCAGATCGGCCCGCTGGCCGGCGACGCGTGGGGAGCTACGTTGCTTCTGGAATGCATCGCGGGGCACGATAATCGTGATTCGACATCGCTCAATGTAGAGCGACCAGACTGGTTGAGTCAGTTGGATTCATCGCTCAAAGGTCTTCGCATCGGCATCGCGGATGAGTACTTTGTGGAAGGCCTTGATGCAGAAGTTGAAAAGAGCGTTCGCGAGGCCATCCGAGTATTTGAAGCCGCCGGGGCCGAAGTTGTTCCGGTCTCATTGCCTCATTCAAAGTACGCCGTCGCGACGTATTATCTGGTAGCCTGCAGCGAAGCCTCGAGTAACCTCGCACGCTATGACGGGATTCATTACGGTCACCGAGCAGAAAAGTTTTCAGATCTCGTTGATTTGTACAGCCAGAGCCGAGGTGAGGGTTTCGGGACGGAAGTGAAACGCCGCATCATGCTGGGGACGTATGCCCTTTCGGCCGGATATTATGACGCGTACTATCTCAAAGCTCTAAAGGTCCGTCGCCGCATTCGCGAGGACTTTGATAAAGCCTTTGCATCGGTCGACGTGATTGCAGGGCCCGTTTCGCCGACCGCCGCGTTCCGGCTGGGAGAAAAACTGGACGATCCGCTGGCGATGTATCTGAACGACATTTACACGATCAGCACGAACCTTGCCGGTCTTCCCGGGATTTCAATTCCGTGTGGGCTGACGAAGACAAGGCTGCCGATCGGCCTGCAGCTTCAGGCCCCTGCTTTGGAAGAAGCACGACTTCTTCGGTTCGCCCATCAATACCAGCAGGCGACTCAGTGGCATCGCGAACAGCCGTAGTTTGCGGCGTCGCTAATTTGGTCCTCACTTTTGGCGAGCGGCAGGGCGTCAGCCCTCCGAGTTGAGCATTGAATCGCAGATTGACCACAGAGGTCACTGAGATCACAGAGGAAGCACAGGGGTTTGAACGCAGAGTGCGCTGAGGAACGCAGAGGTTCGCAGTCCGTAATTTTCTCTGCGTGCCTCTGCGCCCTCTGCGTTCAACTTCCTCCCTGTTCGCTCCTGCGATTCTCCTCTGTGACCTCTGTGATCTCCGTGACCTCTGTGGTGAACCATTCTTCGCAACGCGCGCGGACACAGAGGGCTGACGCCCAACCGCTCGCCGGGGTGTCATCTTTGGTAGAGTTGTGAAAATCGTTACGACCTGTCTAATTTGAGACCTTCATGATGGTGTCCTCCGAGGACGTTTTCGTTGGCGCCGTCGCTCCCGACTGCATCTTGAATGTCAAGCCACGATTTCTGAGCTTTCACGGCCAGGTAATAGATTAAAGTCGGTACCACCGTCCACTCGGCCCTGCAGGCACAAGCGGATTTTCGGCACTGCCTGGTTGACTGTTACATCCGGCAGGTCATGCCTGTGTGGTGCGTTTTCGAAACGTCGGTTGAGTTTTTGCAACAGCGGACAAAAGTTGAGGTGGTAGTGTTGCCGGGGCGCTGGCATGGATTGCCATCATTCCTGCGCCGCAGAAGTTCTGTCGTGGACGGAGAACTCGTTCTGTCCACCGCCATCAATCATCGCCAGGTTCCTCAAAGAGTTCTGTCAGTGAATTCACTTCGAATTCGCAAGGGCATCGCTCCGGTGAGTTGCTGCGCGCGGTGAGTGTTAATTTTGAATTTGTCTGGATCAACATCGTGGACACGGAACGACTAAAAACCGACTTACTCGCGCTAGGGCTGCTGGCCCTGGTCGTGTTCGTTGGTTTGAGCTTCCTGAGTTACGACCCTGCTGATCCGCCTTCGTCGCTTGTGTTTCCCGTTCGACAGGCACCGACCAATATCTGTGGAGAAGTTGGAGCGGCTGTTGCGTTTCATTCTCGTCAGTTAATGGGGTTCGGCGTCTGGATTGTTCTGGCAACACTGATCTCGTGGGATCTCAAACTGTTTTCGCGCGAGCAGGCTCGCCGAACTGCTCCAACGCTGATGGGCATCTTTCTGCTGGTTGTTTCGTCCTGCGCGCTGTTGCACTTGTTTGCTCCGGGAATTTCTTCGGGGTCAACTTATGGAAGTGGTGGACAGATAGGTGCGTGGACCGGGCTTGTTCTGCAGAAGAAGTTTTCTGCGATCGGCGTGATGATCTTTGCCGGGAGTCTGGCCGCGGCCGGAATCCTGCTGACGCCTCTGTCCGATATTCTTCAGCCTGCGTTGCGTCTTGCGGCATTGCCAGCCAGTGCGATTCGTGGAGCTGGCGCGATGTTCCAGCGCGCTCCGGTGAAAGTTCGAAGTCCGAAAGAGACTGCGAAGCCTGGCAAGGCCCCTGTTGAGTCACCTGCGACGATTCCGTTTGTTGCACCTGTCCCTGTGGCTCCTGTGGCGGAGGCTGCTGACGAAGCTGAGCCCGTATCGGCTGCAGTGGATGGTCGGTCGATTCGCATCAATCCCCCCGCTGCTCTTTCACTCCATAACCCGGAAGGACTCGCGGTTTCGGAACGTCGCGGTTTCTCGCTTCCGGACATTACTTTGTTGAAGGAGTCAGAAGAGTTTCCGTATGAACTGCTCGCCAAGAAGGCGCGGGTTGCGGCAACGACGCTGGAGAAAGCGTTCGAAGAGTTCGGCCTGAACGTTAAGGTTGCGGAAATTGACACCGGCCCGGTGGTGACTCAGTTCGAGCTGGAGCTGGAACGCGGTCTGCGTCTGAATAAAGTGACGGCTTTGGAAGATGACCTCGCCATTGCGTTGCGAGTTCCGTCCGTTCGCGTTGTCGCGCCGATTCCTGGCAAGAACACGGTTGGTGTCGAAGTTCCAAACGATAAGCAGGTCATGGTGCGAATGCGTGAGCTGTTGCAGGTTTCGCGTTCTACCTGGGACGAT
>CANHVD010000029.1 GCA_947463775.1 Planctomycetaceae bacterium
CCGTATTGCGCTCAATCACGTCCGAAAGCGAAGTCTTTTGCAACTGGGCAAGCTGACGTCCGGAAAACTGATTCTGGTACCAGAAGCGATCACCATCTCGTAGCCTTTCGAATTGATCAACGATGATCATCTGGAATGTTTCACCCACACTGCTGCCACGAACATGATCATCGGCAAGTCCTCCGACCCACAAGTCAATCTCATCGACCGAGCCGTAGAGTGATTCCAGTTTCGCCTGCAATGCCTTGTCAGAGGTAATTTCCGCGAAGCTTGTGACACGAGACAAGCCGATGGCCTCTCGCGTATCGTTGTAATCAGCAAGCCCATGGTCGCGCCCTCGCTGAATATTGAGGCTTGCCAGATCAAGACCGCCAGCGCCGGGAGGGCCGAATAAAAAGTTTCGAACTCCCTCAACAACTTCAGTGTCGACTTCCATTGATGGATCCGAAGCCAAATACTTCAGAGCGGAGTCGATTCCGTTTTCCTTCACAAGAGAGGTGTTGAAAAATGCTTCTGCCAGTGAAACCTCGTCCCGAACGGGCAGGCCATTGTCGTCAAGGAACCCTACATCGTCCCCCAGCAGGCTATGTCCGAAACGGAAGGCAGCTGTTGCAAACTCGTTGCTGATGCCCGGATTCACGCTGGAATCGTAGCCATCATATTTTTCAAGTGCCCCTCGTCCCAGTAAAGACGGCAACCATTCGTTATAAGTAATCGCCTGAATCTCTGCCGCAACAATTGAGCGAGCCTGCTGGTAAACTTGCTCGTCGGTTAGCTTTGCATTTGACGCAGCAATTCGACTGGCCTGCAGGTTATGCTCTCGCACAAACAAGGTTTGCAACGAAATCAATCCGGGATTCTCGTTAGCCCTGATATCGCCTGCCTGGAACTGGCCATCGTCACCAACGGGCAGCAGATCTCCTTCACTGGTTTTCATCTTTCCGCCGGTGAACGTCCGCAGCGAAGCGGCTGTTTCTGAATTGGAACCATAAACCATTGATGCGTCCATAAAGGACGTAATCAGGTTGACCTGCTGGCGAGGATTTTTCGCATCGGTTCCGGTTGATTCATCAAAGGCTGATCGCATCGTATCAATCGTCTTCGTCCCGGTTCCGGCAGGATCAAACGATGGATCACCTTTCGGGACAGCAATCGACATCTTCTCATTTTCTGCCGAAGACGTCAGCGTCATATCATGATCAATAAACTGCCCCCAGGCGTATGTCATGGCAGACATCAGACGCTTGCTGATTTCATCATTTCCACCGCTGTCTGAAACTGCATTACTAATCAATCTTGCACTGGGACGATCTTCTCCGCCAACCGCAGAAATAGCGTCAGCATACTCCGTTTCGGCCAGCCTCAGCATCGCCTCTTCAGTGCTGCCCCATTCTGGGTGTTTAATGTTGTTCCCAGTGCCATCGAGTGCTGCAGCCGACAACAAGACTCGCGGTTCAGAACATTCAGCTGCAGTCGCTATGGCGGAGCGAATCTGAGTTGCAAGTCTGCGACGTGTCTCTTTTCGTGACCGATTAAACATGACATTCTCCCGACAGGATTTCAGACAGTTGATGGGACCTGCTACTGAGTTTTCAGCAGAGGGGCTCAGTAAGAGCTGAGCGAAAGTCACTGTTGAGATTTGTCCAGCAGTGGCTCATCAAGGTGTGAAACGCAGGTGTCGAGATAACTTCAGCCAACGATTTCAAAAAAATTGCGATGGTCCATGGCTGCTCTTCAGGTCGTCTTCAGGTTGACTGAGAAATGCATCAAACCGCAGCGCGGTGTTGCATAATCCATCACCAAAATGCTCCGAAAAGGAGACATCACTTCCATCTCCGACGAGATATTCGCGATCAGGAAAATGGGCTGCCTTGAAAAGCGAACCGCGAATGCGTCACGGAGTCGTTTGCTCTACCTTCGACGTGGTGGCTTTCGGGCTGATGCCAAACCAACCACCGATATCAAAGGGGATCTCCAGCTTTTCTGGCTTCTTTTTGATGGCTTTGTTAATTCTGGCCGGCAGATCTTTGTTTTCGTGGCGAAGTCGCATTTGAATCAACTCTTCAATGACTTCCCCATGCCCTTGCACGACCGTTCCTTTGAGGTGGCTGATACGCTGCAACCGAAAGTTTTCCATTTTGGCGCTGGCCTGAGTCACTGTGGGCACAAATCGAAGTCGAGTCCCCTTGTCAGTTGTCACAACTTCGGACTTTACATCAAGAACTGCGTGCAGGCTCAAATCAACCACGGCATCTGCGCTGATACTCCACAGCATGACTCCGTAGTTCCACTGCTGTTGTCGACCGTTGACCTGTAACTTCGCTGAGGTATGTATCTCATAGCGTTGAGTTTCCTCATCGGGATCCGGCAACTGAATCGCTCTTAAAGTAAACGTGTTCGCCGGATCAACCAACTCTCCGGAACCTCTCAACCACGTCCCGTGATTCACCATGTTCCAGCGCCGGCTGGTCTTCAGCTTCCCGCCATCAAAGTCAACATTCAGCCCCGACTGAATTCGCTTTTCGTCGCCCCAGCCATCTTCGTCGTCGAACTTCTGTGGCAGAAGAATCAACGCAACACTGCGAATAAAATGCTGACCTTCTTCTGGTAGATCTCGCCGCTGATGATTGGGTCGCTGGTAAGCCGCTTCGGTCGAGAGAACCAGTTCAGGCGGTTCTGTGACCTCAACGACTTCAGATTCCGGCATCAACTGCGAGCCCAAGCCTGCGGCGGCTTCTTCCTGCCCCGCGCAGAGCGGTGAGGCGATCCCTATCACAAGAATAATCAGGGCAGAAAAGAATTCTGATGAAAACATTCGGCGGTTCCTTCCGGCCGAAATTGTAGCAAACCGCTTCGAAAGAACAGCGGCAAGTTTGGGAGATCAACAGGCAACGGCCTGCTACTTCGAATACGGGCCGGATCCGACCGCTGCCGTTTGACTCGCCAAGCCCTTTGAAAGACAGCTTCGGACGACTTCCAGGGCTCTCGAAATATCTTCGGCCGATACATCCAGATGCGTCACAGCTCGCATTCGCTGGCCACCCATCGGACCGATCAGGATCCCCTGCTCTTTTATCGCCCCGCAAAACTGAACGGCCGTTCCAAGGTTGGAATCGATCTCAAAGAACACAAGATTGGAGTCTACAAGCGAAGCATCGCAACGGAGCCCTTCAATGCCGGCCAACCCCTGCGCCAACTGCTGAGCGTTCTCGTGATCCTCGCGAAGACGATCAACATTATTCTCAAGTGCATAAATGGCTGCGGCCGCGACGATGCCAGCCTGTCGCAATGAACCGCCAAAGATCTTGCGTACTCTGCGAGCCTTCAGAATGTCGTCTTTGTCTCCAATCAACATCGATCCCATCGGACAGCCGAGCCCTTTGGAGAAGCATACCGAAATGGTGTCAAAGCATTTTCCCAGGTCCGTCGCCGAATATCCGCCGGCAACCATCGCATTGAAAACTCGAGCCCCATCCAGATGCCGCTTCAGTCCGTGGGCCACGGCCCATTCCGAAACACGCTGTAATTGATCCAGCGGATAGACTCGGCCGCCACCGATATTTGTTGTGTTCTCAAGACAAAGTAAACGCGTCCGAGGAAAATGCTGATCGTTACTTCGAATGCGTCCCTCCAGATTGGGGATATCGAGAAAACCTCCATCAGCGGCGATCGTGCGCACTGTCACTCCGCTCAAAGCCGCGGGTGCTCCACCTTCAAACAGCGAGATATGTCCTGTTTCGTTGATCAGGAGTTCGTCGCCGGGAACACAGTGAACCCGAACCCCCATCTGATTGCTTTGAGTTCCCGAACACGCAAACACAGCAGCCTCGCGACCGAACATCTCGGCAACCATTTTCTCGAGGCGATTGACTGTTGGATCTTCGCCCAGCATGTCGTCCCCGACCTCCGCGTTAGCCATCACCTGACGCATGGCCAGGGACGGACGAGTGACGGTATCACTGCGAAGATCGATCAGTTTCACGGGACAGACTTTCAAAGAACGGGAATGAGCCATAAAAAACGGTCAATTCAGGGTTGCGGACTGTACTTCGGGCTGCTGAAGGCTTCAATCACTGAACAAAGTACTCTCCATTCCGCGACAAACACCCGCTTTCGGGGAAGAGACCGTTTTCCGCGTGGCTCTGCGATGTTTTTTCTCGGGATGATCTGATGCCAGGTGTTCGCGGGGGATTTTATTGAGAGCACGATTTCAATCGTGTCCGCGAACTGACTAACAGCTCATTCGACTCACAGATTCTATACTCATGCCTTCACTTGCCATAAAAACTATCGATTGCCGTCAGGGCGACGCAAAGCAACTGTTCCGCGACTTGCGCGATAAACTGAGTCCGCGAGGCGATGTTGTGTCCGAAGCAGGACGCCAACGCACAATCGATCTGTTCGGAGAACCGCTCAGTCCTCGCGAAGTTGTGAAGCGAATCTGTGACGATGTCCGGAGTCGCGGTATTGAGGCCGTTCTGTACTACACGTCCAAGCTTGACCGCAAAGATCTGACTCCTTCGACTGTACGCGTAACCCAAAAGGAACTGGATGCAGCTTCTGAAAAAGTATCACCCGAGTTCCTGAATACGATCGGTCAGATCCGACAGAACATCGCTGAATTTCAGAGAGCCATTCTGCCCAAGGACGCACGCATTGTTCGCAAGATTGGGGCCGAGATTGTCGAGCTTCGTCAACGACATTTGCCGATGAAGCGAGTCGGGATCTGTGTGCCAGGTGGAGCCGCTGCCTATCCTTCAACGGTGCTTATGACAGCAGTCCCGGCCATGACCGCAGGCGTCAAAGAGATTGCGATCGTTGTGCCTCCAACCGATTTCGGCGGCTACAACGTCGATATGCTGGCCACCTGCAATGAATTGGGGATTAAGGAAGTCTATCGAGTAGGCGGTGCTCAGGCCGTCGCTGCACTGGCTTATGGAGTGGAAGGCATTCCGCGAGTCGACAAGATTGTTGGTCCGGGAAACCTCTTTGTAGCTCTTGCCAAGCAGCATGTGTTTGGCGACGTCGATATCGACAGTATCGCGGGGCCCAGTGAAGTTATCGTTCTGGCCGACAATACGGCTCGCGCAGATTTCATCGCTGCAGATTTGATTTCGCAGGCTGAACACAGCCCGGGGTCCGGAGTTCTGATCACCTGGCATGAACCTCTTATTGCCGCCGTAAAGCAGGCACTCGAAAAGCAACTGGCAGAACTGCAGCGAGGCGATCTTGCGCGGCAGTCGCTGGAAGATTACGGCGCCTTAATTCTGGCACGTGACGAAGCGGAAGCGGCCGCGTTGACGGACCTCCTTGCTCCCGAACATCTGCATATCTCGATGGATGTCCCGGAGAGAATGCTCTCGCAAATTCAAAACGCCGGGGCAATTTTTATGGGGCATTTTACCCCTGTTGCTCTCGGCGACTATATCGCCGGGCCATCTCACGTTCTTCCGACAGGCGGGACAGCTCGATTCGCCAATGGCCTTGCCTCTACAGACTTCATCAAACGCAGTTCAATCATTCACTACAACGCGGCTGCATTGCGAGCTGACGCCGATCATGTGCGTCTGATGGCCGAAAAAGAAGGCCTTACCGCTCACAGTGCCAGTGTCGACATTCGACTGAAGTAACCAGCCAGATCAAGAGAGAATTCATTGTCACAGCACATCCTGTTTTTTGATATCGATGGCACAATGCTCAGCACAGGCGGTGCCGGGCAACGAGCTATGGAACTCGCGCTCGTCGAAGAGTTTCGTATCCGCTTCCCTTTTGAAGACGTCCTGACTGCTGGACGAACAGACTGCGGTATCGCGGATGAGATCTTTTCGAAGTATCAGCTCGAAGATTCGCCAAAAGAGCGACATCGATTTATGAACAGTTATCTGGAGCGTTTGCCGGAATGCCTCAAGACACTACCGGGAGCCTTGTTGCCGGGTGTCACAGAACTTCTCGATCAGCTTCACAAGCTTGAGAATGTTCACTTAAGCCTGCTGACAGGTAATTATGTGGAAGGTGCATGGATCAAGCTTCGCCACTTTGGAATCGATCATTACTTCCAGTCCGGAGGTTATGGCGACGATCATCCCCACCGTGACGATGTTGCGAAGCTGGCCTTGCAGAACGTCTGCGAGCATCTGAATCGCCATGTCGACGGACATGATGCCTGCGTGATCGGTGACACTCCAGCCGATATTCGTTGTGCCCGAGCCATCAACGCACGAGCAGCCGCTGTTGCAACGGGAGTTTATTCTCGTAATCAGCTAAGCCCTTATTCTCCGGATCATCTTTTCGATGACCTCAGCCATACTGACGCAGTGATGAACCGACTCTTGCAGAAACTCTGACTTTTCATGAAGCCATTGGCCGTACCCGTTTTGAATTGACGCCAATGGCAGGATGTGTATGAATCCCCTCATGGACGACACTCACAACAAATCAGCTCCCATCGCCTTTTCTGAAGCCAATCAAAGTCAATGCCCCACGGACAGCATTTCTGCCAGCAATGCGGAACAGCCAACATTGATTTTGAAGCCGCCGCAAGCCAATTTGCTGTGGAGGCTGGTTAGAGTTCCGTTCTGGCTGTTCTGCAAATCGTGGGTGCGATTACGTGTCGTTGGACGTGAGCACATCGACAGCACTCGAGGCGGTTTGTTTCTGATCAACCATCAGTCATTTCTGGATCCCCTCTTTGTTGCCGTCTTCCTGGGAAGACCGGTCTCCTATCTTGCTCGTGACAATCTATTTCGGATACCTGTCATCGGCTGGATTCTCCGCAAAACACATGTGATCCCAATTAGCCGAGAAGCAGCGCGGGGCGGCAGCATTCGATTGGCCCTGGAACGTCTGGAGAGCGGATTTCTGGTGGGAATCTTCCCTGAGGGAACCCGCACCTCCGATGGCAAGGTCGGCGACTTTCGCCCCGGCTTCCTCGCACTGGCCCGTCGGACTCAGCAACCCATTTATCCTGTCGGTATTGTTGGTGCAGATCGTGTCATGCCGCGGAGTTCAAATTGGATTCGCCCGGGACGCGTCGATATTATCTTTGGCGCTCCATTCACGCCGGCCGAGCTGAACCAACTTCACGACAGTAACGACGATGGCGCACTGTGCCGACTGGCTCGCAGCAGAGTCGAGGCATGCACGCAACAATCATCATTGATTGTTAAGTAGACCACTGCAGACGGACGCATGTTGAAGTTGTCAGAAGCCATCAAGTTCCATTGGCAGCATCTCCCCTATTGCAGCCTGAGCTTCACAAGGTTGTTTCCCAGACGAACATAGATCGCGTCGCCTGCAATAGCGGGATGGGTAAGCACCTGCACACGATTCTCCTGCAGCTTTAACCGCGAGAGGATTCGGGGAGCTTCGGTTGCGGTATCGAGCAGCAACAGTTCTCCGTCATCATTCAAAGCCAGCAGCCGCGAATCTGTCGCAATCAGACTTCCGTATCCTGCAAAAGAGTCATCCGAAATCGCTGCGACCGTCTTCAATTTCTGGCCCGGATCCAGCCCATAAAGCTCATTCCAGATACCAAAGAGACGCTCCCCGGAGACAACCGGCGTGTGTGAGTCCGGTCGCAAATCATTGTTGTGATGATCAGGCTCTGAATGAAGTGTTCCATCAGCGTTAAAGTGGTAGACACGAGTTCCATTGTTTTCCGAGGACACCAGCAGACGATCTCCCAGAGAAACAGCCGTTGGCACATTAAAGTCACCAGTCTCCGGAGGTATCAACGTCCATAATCTCTTCCCGGTCTTCACATCCCAGCCGCCGAGTGATTTTGCGTCATAGCCGATAACCTGCTTTTCTTCTCCGACCGTCTTGAGAAGGAGTGACGAATATGACGCTTCATTGCCGGGAGTCTTCCAAACAACATCACCCGTCTCTGCATCCAGAGCCACCAAAGAAGCCTCTCTGCCACCGGGTTGCAGAATCAACTTTCCGTCGACAAGCAGCGGCGATCCGGAATGCCCCCAGATCATTTTCGGGGTGGAGAATTCTTTGGCAATGTTGAGTTGCCACATCATGATGCCAGACTCCAACTCCAGGCAACAGAGATGGCCAAACGCGCCGAGTGTGTAAACGAACTCGCCGTCGATCAACGGCGTCGCGCGCGGCGCATTGCCGTAATCGAGATTGCCAAGGGCCGGATACGAATGCTGCCAGACGATGGATCCATCTTCACTGTCGAGGCACTGAAAAACGTCATGCCGATCCAATGCGTCGCGACTACCGACAACCACAAAACCATTGGCGACAGCGATTCCCCCGAGGCCATCTCCGGATAACTCCGAGGACCATTCGAAGTCCGGAGATTCCGGCAGGCTATCCGGAAGCCATTGAACACGCCCGTCTCTATTCTGCCCACGCCATCCGGGCCAGTTAGAGTTTACCGGTACCGTCGTTACTTTTTTTTTGCGTCATCAGCAACGGAACTTGTTGCCACAGCTTCTTTCCACGGCACGAATCCGGAGGCCGTTTCCAGGTCAATCAACAACTGTGCATCCAGGCCTGCCTCGTCCAACGCATCGGAAAGCTTTGACAACTCTGTCGTGGACAATGAAGTACGAGCGAAGAGAGTAATGAATGGAACAGGCTTGCTTTCACCGATTACTCGCAGATCACCCTTCTTGACCTTGCCACACCCTTCCAGCAACGGTTCGGCATAACTTGAGATCACAGCCGCAGCCTTTGTAGTGGCCGGCATTTCCATCAAGGCCACAGCAGCGTTGCTGCACGACGGAGACGTCTCCAGCTCATCAGGCAGTTGAATCCCGTGCTTCCGAAGAAGCTCGACCGGAGCAGCCGATTTTTCATCACAGTCCGCTGGACCAAAAAGTATTCGATAGCCCTTCAGGTCATCTACCGACTTCGCCGCATCATCTTTTCGAACAACGATCAACCCTGTCTGTACAACTTGATCTTTCAGATCGGTCAACTGAGCTAATGGAGTGACGTCGAGCTTTGCTTCCGCAGCATCGGCCAGAACCACGGAGTGCTTGCCGATAATCAAATCAGCCTTACCCTCAGACTTCTCCAGCGCTGCTTCAAGCGATTCTGCCCACACAACGTTGACTTTTCTTCCCAACTGCTTGTTTAGAAATGCGCCCAGTGACTCATATTTTCGCTGAGCGTATCCTTTGACACAATCACACGCTAAGGGCGCGGCCATGGGATCCATGACCACCAATGTCAACGCATTCGCCTCTGATGATTCGCCTGCAGAAATCGTGAACTCTGGCACAACATTCAGAAACGAAAGCAATGCAATCACAACAGCACTGCAGCGAAAAACGTAGGACACGGAATTACCCCTTAAGGCTGAACGATTTCAGGCGAAACAAGAAAGGGCTTGAGCGAAGAACCATCTTCAATGCTCAGCTGTAAGCTACTGGTCCGCATCCTTTGCAGGTTTTTGATCTGAGGCCTCTTCAGGTTTGGAACCTTCAGCAGCCGCAGGCTTCTCAAGGACTCGCTTGTACCGATTACTGGCCATCACGTTTTCGTTATACAAGAGCGAGATCGTGGCTTCGTTATCACTCACGAACTCAATCTTGTAATCGTAGTACTGGATCGAATCCTGTAATTGCGAAACAATCAGCGTGTTGCCATCCTGTTGGACAGCTTCCCAGGCGTTTTCACCATCGGCGAACTGACCACCCGACATTGTCAACTTTCCGTCGGCATCGAAACGAAAATAGGATGAGGAGTACGGATCATCCGCGCTAACAGATTCTGCTTCTCCTCCCAGCAACCCCTGCAGCAATACTCCTAAGGCCGTTGGTTCGCTCTTCGCCGCGGACTTATCTTCCGGGCGATTTCCATCCAACGACCACTCTCCAATCAACTTCACACCAAGTCCTTCACGTGCTTCTTTGGCCAAAGCTTCGTCAGGAGTAATCTCAGGAGCTTCCGCATTTGGAACCAGCACACAAATGTGTGATTTGTCGACGTTCATCATGTAGTAGCGATCACGCTTCTCATCGAATGCTACTGCGACATGCTTACAGCCACCGCCGATTTTCGCCTTGCCAACAACTCCAATCAGTTCACCTTCTTTGTTGAACCGTTTGATCGTTCCAATACTGGATTCGGCCGTCAGGATATCTCCGTTATCGCAACACCGTACGTTCATGGGATTGCAGCAGCTTCCGAATCCATCAACCGCTTTGCGGTCGCCTTTGCCAAAATCAGCCAGGCGTTCGCCATCACGATCCAACAACGCCACTTTGAATTTTGTGTTCTCAGCGAGAACGAGGTGACTTTCTGTGGCCTGAATATCGCACTGACCGCAACATCCACCCAACTCACTAACCACCTTCTTCGGTTCGGAGAACTCGTGCGTCATCCGCCAGACTTCGTAGCCATAGCCTTCCAACGCATTACAACACAGAAAGATGTCTTTGCTGGTTACCGCCAGCGCCGTAATACCCATCTTTTGAGTAAGCACCTGCTCGCCTGAAAACATCTGAGAGTAGGCCTCTTCAATCGATTTCAGCTGTTCTTCGTAAAGGCTTTTCTGCTCCTCATAAGTCGCCATGCGCTTCTTGTCCCGCTCGGTCAGTTCCGCTTCAGGTTTTTCCTTCAGCTTCTTAATCCGACCTTCGATATTTGTTACCTGTTCGCGAAACGTCTCCGTCATCTCCTCGACCTGTTTCTTTGCTCCCTCCTGAGCTCGCTGCTTGAAGGTCTCCATATCTCCGATATGTGGCGAATCTGCAGTGCTGGTGATCTTCCAGTCGTCGCCAAGACGTGCAACCTTGCCATTGCCCGCAACAAAGATCGCCCCGTCAGGAGCCTGATTCACTGCTGTGGGAGTAAAGGGCAGTTCAATGCTGCGAATAAGTTCGCCGTCGGGTGAGTACACTTGAAGCAACTTCGCGGCGACGTTGGTTTTCGCTTCCTGTGATCCGTCATCATTCAGCACATACTCAACGTTGTCGCCACCAACGCAGGCCAGCAAACGTCCTTCTTTGTCGAGACAAAACGTATTGAGAACAATCGGCTTACCCTCGTGCGTCGGCTTGATAACACGAGCCTGCTTATGGGTAGATGTGAACTCCTTTTCTGCAGCGACATTGTTCCCACAGAGCCAGAAAAAAAATGCCGCAACAAAAAGGAATGTTGCGATAGGTTTCAACTGATGTCGGTTCATCCTTAACACTTCCAGCAAAGGATTCAAAATTCGTTCTAAAGACAACCAGGCCAGGAACAAGAGTCGGCCGGCAGATTCAGTCCACGCATTTTTAAATGCGACAATTCAAATTCTCTTCAACAACAGGCCTGCGTTTAAGATGCACCTGTTCAACACGCCACGAAAACTTCCGCCGTGGACACTTCGTTACTCTGTTTCTCCGGAATTGTCCGCCGCGCCCGCTTCCGGAGTCGCAGGAACTCGCTGATAGCGATTGCAGCTGAGCACCCGATCGTTATAGAGCAAAGAAATCGTCGCTTCGTCGTCAGTCACAAATTCGACTTTGTATTCATAGTATTCGATATTTCCCTGAATCTTTGAGACATAAAGAGTGTTCCCGTCCTGTCGAATGCATTCCCAGCCCTGATCGACTGCAGTAGATCTGCCACCGCGCGTAATCAAATTGCCGTCGGGCTCAAAACTCAGGAACAACGAGGAATAGGGATCACTGCTCAAACGAAGTCGCGAAGCACTGATCAGCTTTGAGTTTGATTTTGTCTCAGAGTTTTCCTCAACGGTTTTTGAAGTGGCATTTTCATCGTCCGGCGTCTTCCCATCCAGAGACCATGCGCCAACAAGCTTCTGACCAAGCCCTTCTCGCGCCAGCTTTGCCATCGCTTCTTCGGCAGTGATCTCCGGGGCTTCAGAGTTAGGAACCAGCACGCAAATGTGGTCTTTGTCAACATTCATCATGTAGTAGCGATCTCGCTGCGGGTCGAATGCGACTGCAACATGCTTACATCCACCCCCAATTTTCCCCTTGCCAATAACTCCCAGCAACTCACCGTCTTTGTTGAATCGCTTGATGGTGCCAATACTCGACTCCGCCGTAAGAATATCGCCATTATCACAGCAACGAATATTCATCGGATTGCAGCAACTTCCGAAGCCATCCACAGCCTTTCGATCACCTTTGCCAAAGTCCATCAATCGCTCACCATCGCGATTCAGCAATGCCACTTTGAACTTTGTATTCTCCGCGAGAACGAGGTGAGAATCAGTCGCCTGAATATCGCACTGCCCGCAACAGCCTCCCAGCTTTTCCACCACCTTCGTGGGTTCTGAAAAATCGTGCGTCATCCGCCAGACTTCAAAGCCAGATCCCTCGACAGCATAAGTACACAGAAAAACATCTTTGCTTGTAACAGCCAATGCAGTGATGCCAAGCTTACGAGACATCGCGAGTGATGTAGAACCGGAGCCTGAACCGGAGCCTTTCAACGCAGAAATCTGAGTCTCATAAAGCTCCTTCTGCTTTTCATAGGTTGTCAGCCGACGGGCATCAATCTCAGTACGATCAGTCTCCGGCGTCTCCTTCAATGCCTTGATACGATCTTCGATGCGGGCCACTTGCTCCCGATACCGAGTCGAATTCTCCTCCAGTTGCTTCTTTGCCGCATTTTCAATCCGCTGCTTGAAGTCCTCGAGGCTGCCGATATGCGGCGAATCAGCCGTCGCCAACACACGACCCTCGGAGTCAATCCGGGCGATTTTTCCTTCGCCCGCGACGAAGACTATTCCGTTGGCTGCGACATTGATCGCCGTTGGCTTGAAGGATAAATCAACCGAGCGGAATAATGTCCCCTCGGGAGAATAACACTGAAGCTGCCGGGGCTGCTCGACGGTCTTCGCCTGCTGCGAACCATCTTTGCTGACGAGGTACTGAACATTACTGCCGCCGACACAAGCAAGGATGTTGCCGTTGTGATCAAGGCAGAATGTGTTCAACGCGATAGGCTGATCTTCAAACAATGGCCGAATGATTCGGGCCTGCTTGTGAGTCGGCTGAAATTCGTGAACAAAGCCAGATGCCTCTGGCTTTGTGCTGCCAACCTTCTCATCCGCCAGACAGATAGCCGACCACGAAACCAAGATGAGCCTCAAAAAGGCCCCGGACAACTTCGTGCACGGTTCTGCTTTGCTCATACAAGACCCCTGAATCCATACTTCGAGGAGATGACGAACCAGATGTTGGCTTGGTGAATATATCCCCGGGAGGGTTACACGTGAACTCTCCATTCAGGAAAAACAGGCATAGCAGCACCCGGATCCCCAAGTTCAATCTTCCGTCGGGTTCTCGAAACAAGAGACAGAACGCCCAAACCTCCAGAACTGACTCATGGTTGAGCGGCAAAAAGCTGCCGCCAATAAAAAAGGCCACCTGAATACTCAGGTGGCCTTAAGTTCGCCGATTGCGAAAAAACCTATTCTTCTGCCACGAACGGCAGCAAACCGATAAACCGAGCCCTCAGGACTGCAGTTCGAACAGCACGCTGATAGAGAGCAGTCGTACCTGTCCGGCGACGTGGAAGAATTCGACCTTCGCGATCAATCAAATTTCGCAGGGTCTTGAGATCCTTGTAGTCCACATAAACTGGACGTGGTACTTCACCATGCCCAGTAAACATGCAGCTCATCTTTTTCTTTTTCAGACGAGCACGGCGTTTACGAAGTTTCTTCAGATCTGCGCGGGAAATTGTTGCCATGTAACGACTTACAGCCTTTAACTGAAACACTGACTGCGGGCGTGAACCCCGTAAAGCCCGCGTAAGATCAAAAGATCAGCAGGCCGCCCGACGGACTGGGCCAAACCCAGCGGGGAGACGAAGAGACCAAGTGTAATTCGGCAATCGTCTGCCGACAACACAATCCTGAGTCTCATTTTGTAATCGGTGGAACTGAAAATCAGTGTTGAGTCTCAGCGGCAACATCGATCAAATGGCGTCTGTGCCAGTTTCGCCAGTTCGAATTCGCACAACCTGCTCCAAATTGTACTGGAAGATCTTTCCATCCCCAATCTGGCCAGTTCGAGCTGCTTCACAAATAGCGTTGATCGCACCTTCGACTTCATTGTCGTTGACGATGACTTCAAGCTTCACTTTTGGCATGAAATCTACAGTGTATTCTGCACCGCGGTAGGTCTCTTTGTGACCACGCTGGCGACCAAAACCTCGAACCTCGGAGACCGTCATTCCCTGAACGCCAATCGTGGTGAGCTTTGTTTTGACGTCTTCGAGCTTATAGTGACGGATAACTGCCTCAAGCTTTTTCATGATCTCTGCCTTGACCCCTGTCGACTGAAAATCGAGCACATCAGGAAATCTATGCTCGACGTAACCTGGAAACTTGTACTACACGCCAATAAGAAAGACCAGCCAGTTCACCGCCCCGCCGAAACAATGCCAATTCGGGGGCATTGCTATGATCCATCAGTACGGCCGAACACTCCTTCACACAAAACCACGGCTTAACAGGAACTTGGTTTCTGATTGAAAATCCGTCATTGCAAGTCCTATGCCGTCGCGTAAGTCCACCTGATCTGTGGTGTTCAGGTGAACTGTTGCAATAAAATTGAACTATACGCCCAAAAAACAAGCAGCCACAAAAATACTCCCCTGAAACAAGCAATCTGCCGCCTCGGCACACTCTATGAGCATTCAATCTCTGATTCTGCTGCTGTTTATCGGCCTGATGGCCGGACGAGTTTCCTCAGTCTGGGCTGTGGCACTAATTGATGATTCGATTCGTACCGGCCTGCGTCGCTGTGACTCCTGCAAACAACCGTTTTCCTCCCTTCGTCAGCTGTTTCTGTGGTACCCCGGCATTCGCTGCCCTTCCTGCAAAGCTTCAGACAGACTTTGGCCCTTCTGGTCCGCTTTGGTGATCTCTGTCATGTTTGCTGGATTCGGCTGGTTGCTGCTCGAGCAAGGCTGCCAAAGCATCGCTGAAGTTCAACCGTCACAGCCACTGTGGCAGAATCGCCTGCCCTTTCATTTAGTTTTCATCTTCCTTCTGGCAACAGCCACAATTACAGACTACCTCGATTATTCGATCTTCGACTCCGTTGTCGTTCGCGGAACTCTGCTCGCCGTGATTACGGCAACACTGAGCGGTGAACTCCAACTCATTCATGTCTGGGTTGACTGGAGTTATGACAACATGCCCGTTCCGAGTCCCTATAACCCAGCGGTCACGGTTCCCCATTTTGGGCCGTATCTTCCCGAGTGGATGAAAGGACATCAGCATCTCCATGGACTCATTTGGAGTTTATCCGGGGCTGTCGCTGGAGCAGGGTTGATGTGGATCGCTCGCATTGCTTCGCGCCTGATTCTGGGGATTCCAGCGATCGGGTTTGGAGATGTCACGCTCATGGCAATGATCGGCGCGTTCCTCGGTTGGCAACCGACGCTGTGCGCCTTGGCCATCGCTCCGCTTGTGGGTCTGATTTTGGGGCTCGGTGGCCGCATTTTCACCGGCCGCGCATTTGTCGCATTTGGTCCCTACCTGTGTATCGCTGCGTACCTGGTACTCTGCACCTGGGGATACCTTTGGGAAGGTTGCCGACTGCGGTTGGTTTTCAGTCACTGGCCGACCATTGCTGGCATGGTGAGTGGAGCCTTTGCTGCGTTCTGCATACTGCTTGTGGGCTTACGACTTTTCCGCGAGACTCCTGCGGCAAAACTTCGTTAGCAAGAATTTTGTTTCCGTACCCAGGAGCAACAAGACTCGCTCGTCGGCACACCTGAGATCTTCGTAGCTGAAAGGTCCACAGAACCTGAATTCAGGATAGCTCTTCAATGTCAGGTCATACAACATTACTGAGTCTGACGGTGATCATATTGCTGTCCACTCCAGCCCTTAAGGCTGACGAGACAGAAACGGCAACTCGGAACACCGTCAGAGAAGATTTCTCGAGAACCGCACAACCATTTCTTCGTGAATTCTGCGTGCCATGTCATAACTCCGACATTACCAAAGGCAATGTTCGTTTTGATCTGCTTGATACCGATGTTTCACAACACTCGAACCATGAGCGATGGCGCCAGATTCTGAACCGCGTTCGCTCGGGTGAGATGCCACCGCCGGGAAACTCTCAGCCGAACGAGTTACAGGTCTCTGATTTTCTTCGGGCAATCGCAGCGAATCTTGATGACGCAGCGATCGCGAACCGCAACGAAGGGCGAGTGATTCTGCGAAGACTGAATCGGGTCGAGTACGAAAACACCGTTCGCGATTTATTCAACGTGGACGTCTCAGTCAGAGACATGCTTCCGGAAGATACGATCTCGCATGGCTTCGACAATGTGGGAGCGGCGTTGAATGTTTCCCCAGTTCAGATCGAACGATATCTGGAGGCGGCTGACGCCGTTTTGAACGCCGCAGTTGCTCCTGTGCATTCGGAAGAAAGCAAGACGGAGAGGTTTGATCTCTATGACTCATTGCCGAAGTGGTTTCTGGCCGGAACATGGAAGCAGAACGAAGGAGTCATCCTGTTTCGCAGTGGCGGCGACTCCGCATCAGACCTAAGGAAATTCAGAGCTCCAGCTCCCGGACGATATCGGTTTCGCATCGCAGCTTCTGCTCATAATTCAGACACACCGCTTCCGATGGCCGCCTTGCTGGGGAACTTTGTTGTCAGCGGCAATCCGACTCGACACCTTGGATACTTTGATGCACCACCCGGACAGCCAGGCATCATTGAGTTCGAAGAGAAGCTGCTGGCGAAGAATGACACCATCAAAGTGACTCCTGTTGCTCTCCCGTTTGTCTACCTGAAACAGGAAACGATGCAGGAGTATCCCGGACCCGGATTGCACATTCATTGGATGGAAGTCGAAGGTCCACTTCCAGAAAAATGGCCAACTGAAAGTTATCACCGAGTCTACGGGGATGTGAATCCAAAGACGGCGACAGTGGCCGATGCAGAACGTCTATTGAAGGAACTCCTGCCCCGAGCTTTCCGGCGAGCCGCCCTACCCGGTGAAGAACGCCCCTACAGAGATCTTGTTGCAGCCGCATTGAATTCCGGCCAGACTTTTGAAGAGGCCTTCCGCATCGGGATCAAGGCCGTGCTGACGTCTCCGAAGTTTCTTTACCTTCGCGAATCAAAAGGCCCGCTGGACGACTACGCTCTGGCCTCGCGACTTTCCTACTTCCTGTGGAGTACGATGCCCGATGAAACGCTGCTGTCGCTGGCCAAAAAGCAGGAGTTGCATCAGCCACAGTCTCTGCGTGCTCAGGTGGAGCGAATGCTGCAACATCCCAAAGCGAAGGCCTTGACCGAGAACTTCACGGGACAATGGTTGAGCCTGCGAGACATCAACGCAACCACACCTGACAAAACTCTCTACCCGGAGTTCGACGAATTACTGCAATGGTCATCCGTCAGAGAGACTCATCTGTTCTTCGAAGAACTCCTGAAGAACGATCTCAGCGTTACGAACTTAGTGGATTCAGATTTTGCGTTACTCAACGGACGGCTTGCAAATCACTATGAAATACCGGACGTCTTTGGAGTCGATTTTCGAAGAGTCGAACTGAAGCCGGAATATCATCGTGGTGGAGTCCTCACTCAGGCTTCAATCCTGAAGGTAACCGCAAATGGCACTTCGACCAGCCCGGTTCTGCGAGGCGTCTGGATCCTGGATCGCATCCTCGGGACTCCCGTATCACCGCCACCTCCAAACGTTCCCGCCGTCGAGCCTGATATTCGTGGGGCCACAACAATTCGCGAACAACTGGCCAAACATCAGGCGTCCGAGAACTGTGCTGCCTGTCACGCAAGAATCGATCCTCCAGGATTTGCTCTGGAGAACTTTGACGTGATTGGCGGCTGGCGTACCCAATATCGTGTTGTCGCTGAGCGAAAGAACTGGTTCAACAATCGCACAGGGCCGCTCGCTAAATACCTGGCCGCATGGCAATATGGACTGGGCGCGGATGTTGAGTCGGGAGACACTCTGACCGTTGGTCGGACATTTTCGGATATCACGGAGTTCAAGAAACTTCTGCTCGACCGCCCCGAACAGATTGCCCGCAGTGTGACGGAGAAACTGATGATCTACGCAACCGGACACCCGGTCAGTTTCAGCGATCACTTGGAGATTGACCGAATCGTCATAGAAGCCAAATCCTCCGACTACGGACTAAGAACTCTTGTGCATGCGGTCGTGGCCAGTCATCTCTTTCAGACAAAGTGAGTCAGTCATGTCGGTTTCAAATCGTATCTGTCGGCGGTCTTTGCTTCGCAGCGCTGGCGTTACGTTGACTCTACCATTGCTGGAAGCGATGCAGCCTCGCAGTAGTCGAGCAGCCGAAGCTGCAGAACCGCCGCGGCGTATGATCTGCATTAACACAACGCTGGGACTGCATACGCCTTACCTGTTTCCCACAGCGACCGGACGAGATTACGAACTGACTCCGTATCTGGAGCCAATTCAGAAATTTCGTGATCAATTCACCGTCTTCTCCGGGCTTTCACATCCCGAAGTCGACGGTGGCCATCCGGCGGAGTTATGTTATCTGACGTCTGCTCCACACCCGCGAGCAGACAATTTCAAAAACACGATATCTCTTGATCAGTTTGCGATTGAACAACTCGTCCCCGATACGCGATTTGGTTCACTTGTGCTCGCGTCATCGTCCAGTCGAGGCCTCTCATTTACTCGAAGTGGAGTTCCCATCCCTGCCGACGAACGACCATCCAGAGTCTTTCGCAATATGTTTATCAATGGCACGCCTGCCGAAGTCAATAATCAGGTGCTGCGTCTGCAACAGGGACAGAGTGTAATGGATGCGGTTCTGTCAGAAGCGAACGACTTTCAGCGAGGGCTCAATCAACAGGACCTGCATAAGCTGGACGAGTACTTCACCTCGGTACGAGAAGTGGAACAGAGATTGGTAAAGGCTCAGGAATGGGCGCGTCGGCCCAAGCCTGAAGTCAGCTCAAAACCTCCCGTCGATATCGCCAATGCCGTTGATGTTCCTGCAAGGGTTCGACTCATGATTGACCTGATGCATCTGGCGATTCAAACAGACTCCACAAGGTTCATTACCTTTGCACTCAACGGACTTAATGCCGTGCCTACAATTACGGGCGTCACTCAGGACTGGCACAACCTTTCGCACCATGGGCAGGATCCCTCGAAGCTTGCCGAG
>CANHVD010000030.1 GCA_947463775.1 Planctomycetaceae bacterium
ACATGCAATTGAACCAGAGTGGCACCGCGAGTCATCACTTTTGCCACGAGGCCCGTACTATTCTTCAGCGTATACAGTTCAACGGCTTGACCGTCTTTGGTCTTGCCGAAAGGTTCGGAGACCGGTTCAGCGCCGGACACAACAGATGTCATCAGGAATGCTCCAAAAATCGCTAACGTCAGTTTCATGGATTCTCGCCTTGAGAATGGTGGGACATGTCAGCGGTAAAAATTCCAACGGAGGATAGTACCTCCGAGCCGATTGGCTTGTCGGTCTTATCCCGATGATGTGCTTCATCTCGCTCGCCTCTGACGACGAGAAAAATGGTTCGGGATCGTTCCGTCCAGGACTCTAACCGCTACGAGTCGAAGGGCAGCAGGACCTGCCCTCGACGAACAGACTATTATCGGGAAGCCTTCCTCAGGCTACAAGCGACGGGATCAGGGAATGGCGGCATTCATGACGACCGGACAGAAGGACCCTTCAACGCTGGTACAGACGTTTCCGTGGGATTATACCAGTCTCTTCGTAGTGTCTCACAGCCAGGGCGTTTCGGTGTTTTCGTGAAATACGCTGTTCTGAAAACAGATCCGCAAAGTGTTCGGCTGAGCCCTCTCCTTATGCTTTTTCCGACAAAAGTCCGCCACATGCTCAGAAGATTGATAGTTTCAGCGGTCGCCTTGCTTGTGTTCTTCGTAATGCCTGAACTGTCTGCGGCCTTGCCACCAAACGTGGTCGTTTTTCTGGCCGATGATGCGGGCTGGGGCGATTACAGCCAATCGGGCAATCAGCAGGTCAGTACACCCAGTATTGATTCGATTGCTCAAGGTGGCGTGTCACTTGACCGTTTTTACGTGTGCCCGGTTTGTGCACCGACACGAGGTGAGTTTCTGACGGGTCGATATCATCCGCGTGGCGGTGTTCGAGGTGTGTCGACCGGGCAGGAACGGCTGAATCTGGATGAGAAGACCATTGCTGATGCATTCAAGTCGGCTGGATATGCAACCGGTGCTTTCGGCAAATGGCATAACGGAAGTCAGTGGCCGTATCATCCGATGGCTCGCGGTTTCGATGAGTACTTTGGGCACTCTTCTGGTCATTGGGGCGAGTACTTCGATGCGCCGCTGGAAGATAATGGTCGCATGATTCGCACGCAGGGCTACATCGTAGATGTCTGCACGGATCGAGCGATCTCCTTCATTGATCGAAACAAAGAGAAACCGTTCTTCTGTTTCGTCCCGTTCACCACGCCGCATTCGCCATGGGCCGCGCCTCCGGAAGACTGGCAGCGATTTAAAGATCGTCCCATTGTTCAACGAGCGACAGATGCGTCGAAAGAAGTTCTCGATGAGACGCGATGTGCGCTGGCGATGGTCGAGAATCAGGATCGCAACGTCGGTCGCATTCTGCGGCGACTTGAAGAGCATGGTCTCGCCGACAACACGATTGTTCTGTACTTCTCCGACAACGGTCCCAACACCATGCGATGGACAGGCGGCATGAAGGGGCGGAAGGCGACAACAGATGAAGGTGGTGTGCGTTCTGTCTGCTATCTCCGCTGGCCGGAAGAACTTCCCGCCGGAAATACGGTCACACAGATTGCGGGTGCGATTGATCTGCTGCCGACTCTGACATCGCTGGCGGGGATTCAACGAGTTGGAGACAAACCGCTTGATGGACGTGATCTGAGTTTACTGCTTCGGAAGCAATCAGTAGCCTGGCCGGAGCGAATGATCTTTTCGACATGGGCCGGCAACATCAGTGTACGCACTCAAACCCATCGGCTGGATAATTCTGGCCTGTTGTTTGATATGGTGGCCGATCCGGGCCAGACCAAGCCTGTTAACGAAAATGAGCCGGAGCTGGTGGCTCAGTTAAAAGAGGCCGTTAGTAATTGGCGTGAAGAGATGTTCGGCTTTGCTGATGCACGATCGAAGGGAGAGTCGACCGGAGGAAAAACGAAGCCCGGCGGAGGCAATGCAATTGATCCGCGGCCAATCCCTGTCGGGTACCGTGAGTTCCCGATCACAATACTTCCGGCACGCGATGGTGAACCTCGTGGTGGGATCAAACGCAGCAGTGCGGCACCTAACTGCTCGTACTTCGTCAATTGGACCAGCGTTGAAGACAGCATGGTCTGGCTGCTGGACGTGAATGCAGCCGGAAATTACGAAGTCACGATTGATTACACCTGCAAAGTTGCCGATGCAGGTTCTCTGGTGGAACTGGCGTATCAGAATTCGCGGCTTACCGGGCGAGTTGAGCCGGGGTGGGATCCGCCTTTGTACACAAATCAGGACACTCTGCCTCGACCGGATGGTGAAAGTCAGATGAAGGAATTTCACACTTTGAAACTTGGTGAAATCAACTTGCCAGCTGGTCAGGGGCCGATGACCCTGAGAGCTTTAGAGATGCCTGGGAAATCCGTGATGGACGTTCGCAGAGTCACGCTCACGCTACTGGAGTAGGGCAAGCGATTCTTCAGGCAACCACCAGTCGACGTTCGGTGCCAACCGAGTTGTTTGTTCCCAATGGGAGTTCGCGGTCCTGGCTTTCGCTATAGAGTACCAGTGTGACTTCATTACCGGAGGGATTGAAGAACAGTTCGTCTGAGAAACCTCGCATCAACAGCAGGCCACGTCCACTCGCCAGCAATGCTTCAGGGTCGTTGCAGCGATCAAGAGCCGCCTGAACATTGAAACCGTTTCCCTCATCCCGGATCGTAATCCAGAGCCCGAACGGGCTGACGAGCTCCGTTACAGAAACACTGCGATGACACCAGGGAGACAGTAATTCGCGTTCTGCGGCCAAATCAACGAAGCGAGAGGAACCGTCTTCCTTGAGTTCGGAGCTAATTTCCAGATTCCCATGATAGAAGGCATTGTTGAGTGCCTCCTCCAGCGCCATACAGAAATGATTCTCTTTCGTGCCTTCGACCACATGATAGTCCTGAATGCCACGCATCAGGCGGTCGCGAAGTTTCGGTATCAGGCGGCAGTGGGTGGGAACGCGGAACTGAGCGAGCCGGACATGCGGCGACTGAACAACAACCTCCTCGACAATGGTCGCTTCAGTTGTCATGACTGGGAGTTCCCTCAGACGGAGGATCAAATCATTGCGCGAGACAGGAAGCCAGGAATCCGGCATTACGTTGTTTTGACAAACTCGGCCGATCACTGCAAACGCATTTTGCGAATTTTGTTCGACTTCATCCATCCTGAGGTATTCTGGCTGCACGATGCAGACGTCATTCCTGCCGAAGGATACGGCAGGTGATCGACTCCATGTGTCCCTGCTGATATGCGTGACCCTCGCCCCACATATGACCTGACGACTCAGTCGGTGAACGTTTTGAAAGAATTCCGCTTCATCGGTAATGACCAGGATTTGCATTGTTCAGGTGTCTCAGTTTGCGCGTCGGTGCGGCAGTTTGCGTCGCACGGAAATCTTCCCGACGCGCTTCGACAACATGTTTCGTTTCAGAAACATAGCCCGAAAACTGATCAAGCCTCCCGGTTTCGCAAAAGTCAACTCACCCTCCCGGGCCAATTATGGAATGGGAACGGCGTATGCTGAGTGTGAGAATTATGACGAGTCCGGTTGTGGCGGTCGTTGTGGTCAGCAGGTTTCCTCCAATGGGGTCTTTTGCCCTAAAGCGGAGTTTTCTTCGCAAGTTTTTCTGACAATCCGGTTTTTCCAGCGTACCGGATAATGGAGGCTTGAGATGTGACTATGCGACGGCCATACTCTTTTCTGCTGGCTGCTTTTGAGCCTTTATTTGTTGGACCATTGAAGTGCTTTTTCATCGCCTAATCCATGAAAACGCTATCAGGATTGCCGCTTGTGTGGCATTTCTTGCGTGTTCGTTGCTAGGCAAGCCGCTGCACGAATTGCAGCATCTGGTTGACGCCGGCCACTGTAGCGATCATGTTCATTCAGATGCTCCTCAAGGCAAATCCAAGACAGCCGGATGTGGTCAAACCTGTAAAGACCGTCTGCATTCAGCTGATTCTTCCTCTTCAGAGCATCGCTCGAAATCTCTGCCCGAGCAGCATGGGTCCGGTCATGACATTCCTGGGCATTCTCACGACTCCCACGACTGTTCTGTCTGTCAGGCCCTTTGTGTGTCTGCAACATCAACGGACTATTGTGCCGTTTCGTTGAGACCGAATGCGTGCGAGATTCGCGACGCAATTGACAGTGAAAGTGTGGACGCGTCTGCTCCGCAGTCTGCAGACGCCCGTGGCCCACCCCGCCTTGCCTGACGTTGCTTGTTCAAAATTGCTGTGCGCGCGGGCCAAGCACTGATGGTATCAGGCTCCCTGCTCAGCGCAGGCGGTTTTGACAGCACTATGCCCTGCCATGAGTGATGAGGTTTTCACTTCGTCCTCCTTCCGATTTCTCGAACAGACCTCTCAATCGTGCCGCACGAACGTGCGCCGGGTCTGACTCGCTCAGCGCATATTCGTCCGCAACCAGCGGCATTCCGGAGCCATATATTATGTTGTTTGCCAAATCAAGATCCCTCCGCGGATTTACATTGATTGAACTATTGGTCGTGATCGCAATTATCGCTGTTCTCATCGCGTTGCTGCTGCCTGCGGTACAGCAGGCTCGAGAAGCCGCCAGAAGAACTCAGTGCAAGAATAATCTCAAGCAGATCGGCTTGGCCCTGCACAACTATCATGATAGTCATCGTGTGTTCCCGCCGGGTTGGATTGCGGTTGATGAATACCGTATGCCCAGTGCTCACGAAGGCACCAGCGGTGTCGGTTGGGGAACTTCGATCCTGCCTTACATTGAACAGGACGCCATCTATCGCCTGTTCAATCCCAGCCTGCCGCTGACTGATCCGGCTAACGCTGCGTTTCTGCGATCACAGGTCAATGCCTACAAGTGTCCGTCTGATCCACAACCCTTGCAGTTCGACTTGCACGAAGAAGGTGGTGGTCCGGTCTTGGCCCGTTTGCCGATCGCCAACTATATCGCGGTCTTTGGCCCGGAGAGTCTGGATGACTGCGAATTGCCTGCGGGAAACGCACCTGTCCTGCCTGATGGAACCTGCAAAGGAAGCGGCATGTTTCACCACAACAGCAGTGTCAGAATGGCGTCAATCACCGATGGCACGTCTGGTACGTTTATGATTGGAGAGCGAAAAACCAGAGTCGATATGGATTGGTATACTTCCTGGCCCGGTATGGTCGCCGAAGGAGAAGAGGCATTTCAGCGGGTCTGTGGATCTGCGGATCATGTTCCGAACGATCCTCATCATCACTTTGACGATTTCAGCAGCAATCACACCGGCGGTGCTCAGTTTTGCCTGGCCGACGGATCCGTGCGATTCATCTCAGAGAATATCAATCAGGGAGTTTATCAATCCCTGGCGACAATTCAGGGTGGTGAAGTCGTGGGTGAGTTCTGAGTTGATCTGGGCAATGCCGGTTGATTAAGTGAGATTGCACAATCTTCAATCATCTGCGACTGGTTGACTCAGGTTGTGGCTGACAACGATCGGCAGACTGTTCCCGGATTTTCGATCTCGTCGTCATCCTGATGTCATGAGGTATCAGAAGGCGGGCGCAGATTGATCTTCCAGATGGAATGTACGGCTGGTAATGCCGATGCATGCCATGCACAGAAATCAGGTCTGGCAAGGACTTACGGCGATACCGAAGATTTCGGCAGACATTGTCGATGATTCGGCACAGAGGATGCCAGAAGGGAAAGACGTAAAGTTGTTCTGACAGTTATTCGGCGACACAAGGCTTAATTCATGATCCTCCGGGAACTCGGCTTCCTGGACGAGGCCCCCCCTGAATGCTGTTGGAGATCAATCGTTTTCCGAGTTGTTTCTGAGAAACAACCGAACCTCGATCCCTTCTTTGTTTCCTCCCTGCTGAACTGCCACGAAAGGATTTGATCATGTCGATCAGCAATCTTCAGCTCGAACGTCAACTGCTGGAATCCGATGCCGGACAAGCCGTTTATGACGCTCTCATTCAGGCCAATGTGGACCTGAGAACCGTCTCTCTTGAACTCGTTAAAGACATGCTGCGTGCCGAAAATCGGCACCGAAGACTCATGGGCTATTCTGCCACGCGAGTCTGTCTTTCGTGACGTTGAAGACGTCACTTGAAGTCCGCCGCGACAAGACGTCCGGCTTTTTTGTCTCGCGCGACTATTCTGTGCGCGGTCACGATTGAAGCAACGCTGCCAATGATGTGTCCCGCGAACACTCGACCTCAACTCCTGCCGTGTAAAGAATAAGCAGTCCGTGAGTGAGCGTCTGCTGTTCTGCTTACCGAGGCTGCTCGTTAAACAGGCTGCCGGGAAGATGTAGTTCAGACCCAGGAGTCGGATGCGATGAGTGCACAGCGGTTTTGACAGAGGGCCATCCGGTTTTTAGGACAAACACGACCACGCTTTGTCCATTGAGCAGATACCGATCATCATGTGAGTAGGTCGGTGTCTCTGAAGTGGAAAGGCTGGTATCTGTCCAGGTGACCCAGCGTTCAGAGGGCTTGTGTCGAGGAAGCTGGAACTGGACGGGCTCATGTTGAGAATTGAACAACGCCAGCAGAGTATCTCCGACAATTGGTTTGCCACGTTCGTCGACTTCATCGATCGATTCACCATTAAGTCGCATTCCGAGGGCTCTAAGGCCGGATTGCCACGCAGAATCAGCGATCTCGTTGCCATCCTGCGTCAGCCATGAAATATCTTTCACGCCCGCTCCGCGAATTCGTCGGCCCAGAAAGAAATTGCGGCGACTCAGAACTGACTGAGACCGACAAAGTTCCGTCATTCGCTCGCAGAACTGCAGGAACTCGGTTTGCTCCGCGTCCAGATCCCAGTTCAACCAGCTTAGCTCATTGTCCTGACAGTAAGGGTTATTGTTTCCGCCTTGTGTCTGGCCGATCTCATCGCCGCCGCGAATCATGGGCACGCCCTGAGACAATAATAGTGTCGCCATCAGGTTTCTTCGCTGTCGAAGTCGCAAAGCTTTAACATCCGGATCTGTCGTTTCGCCCTCGACGCCGCAGTTCCAGTTGTTGTTGTGGCTGTCGCCATCTCGATTGTCTTCAAGATTGGCGTGGTTGCGTTTTTCCTGGTAGGTCACCAGATCTCTCAGTGTGAACCCATCGTGAGAGGTAATGAAGTTGATACTCGCATATGGCTTTCGGCCGTTGTGCTGATAGAGATCGCTGCTTCCCGTCAGCCGCGTGGCAACTTCGCTGATGAGGCCGCCATCGCCAGCCCAGAATCGACGAATCGTGTCGCGATAGCGGCCGTTCCATTCGGACCACAGATGCGGGAAGTTGCCGACCTGGTAACCCCCGCTTCCCAAATCCCACGGCTCTGCAATGAGCTTGACCTGTGATAGAATCGGATCCTGAAGGATGATGTCGAAGAAGGCGCTGAGTTTGTCGACGTCATGCAGTTCTCTGGCCAGCGCGCTGGCCAGATCGAAGCGAAATCCATCGACGTGCATCTCCAGCACCCAATAACGGAGGCTGTCCATGATTAACTGCAGAACACGAGGCGTCTGCATGTTCAGCGTATTACCGCAGCCCGTGAAGTCCTGATAATAACGACGGTTGTTGGGCATGAGGCGATAGTACGATGCATTGTCGATACCGCGCATCGACAGTGTTGGTCCTCTTTCATTTCCCTCGCCGGTATGATTATAGACCACATCGAGTATCACTTCGATTCCTTCCTCGTGCAGTCGCTTGACCATGCTTTTGAATTCATGGATGACTTCATTTGGCTGGCTGGCCGCCGAATATCGAGTGTCCGGCGCAAAGAACGAGAGGGTGTTGTAGCCCCAGTAATTGCAGAGCCCATGTGAGACGAGATGGCGGTCGTCCACGTGGTAGTGAACCGGCAGCAGTTCGACGGCCGTGATCCCCAGTTTCTTCAGGTGATCAATCGATGCTCTTGAGGCCAGGCCAGAGTAAGTTCCACGCAGTTGAGGGGCGATTTCCGGGTGTCGCTTCGTCTGACCCTTCACGTGAGTTTCATAGATGATCGTTTGGTGCCACGGCGTCCGCGGTGGTCGATCATTGCCCCAGCGAAACTGAGGATCCACGACGACGGCCAGCGGTGCACACCATGCGTTGTCCCTGTCGTCGAAGCTAAGATCTTCGGCAGAATCGCCGATCCGAAATCCAAACATCGCGTCAGACCAGCCGATGCCTCGCCCGATCGCTCTGGCATAGGGATCCAGGACAACTTTGTGAGCATTGAAACGATGCCCGGCGGCAGGGTCGTACGGACCATGCACTCGATATCCATAAAGCTGCCCTGGGCGAATATCCGGAAGATATCCATGCCAGACTCGATCCGTTTGCTCCTTCAGGTTGACGGTGTGAGTCTCCGTCCGATCTGTGACGGATGAGAAGAGGCACAGCTCAACCTTGGAGGCGTGTTCCGAAAACAGAGCAAAATTGACACCGCCCCCGTCCCATGTCGCGCCCAGTGGATTCGGCTTACCCGGCCAGACTCTTGGTTCCATATCGCTGTCGCAATCTGTCAAGAAGTTCTTATCGAACCCCGTCGTAGATCTTTACCGTCACACTCTTTGGAATTTGGTGTGTACAAATGAACAATCAATTGCTTTCTCGCTACTTTGCCTGTTCGGAATGTAGCGAATATGCAGATCCACAGGGATTCGGGGTCGACTATTGAGGTCCGGAATCCCAGACCATGGACAGGATGGCACCTGGTTTGGACCGATATCACAGACCAGAAAGCTCTGCACGAGGACCGATTGTTCGCGCGCAGACAAGTGTCTTTGGCGAATTGGTCGACCTGAGGGGATTTGTGTTTGACTCTGTTTTTTCCAGAGCTTCTTATATCCCGTTTGGGCGAATTGGCTAGTCTGGCTGGATTTGTCGCCGTCGTTTGTGTCGTCCCGAGAGGGGTTTGAGTTCCCTATGAAGCAAGCAATCTTCAAAGTTTTTGCGGTCTTCATCACCGTTGTGGCCGTGTCCATGATGGGTGCTGCGTTGGCGACGTTCTTTGTTCATCCGGACGCGCGGGCGGAAATGAACACGCCGGCAATGATGAATTACTCATTCGAAGAAGTACCGGGCGAGGTTCCGAAGTGGAATGTGACCCGTCGCTTCAGCAATAACCCTGCGGATCCTGCCGAGCGTGGAAATGTAGGATCTTTCAGCTCTCCCTACGAAGCGTTGATCAAAGCTCATGGCGACCTGAAGAATTATCTTTCGCAGCAGTCCTCTGCGATGGCAGCTCAAAAAGCGACCGCTGATTCAGAGGCCACTTTGTTCGAAGCAAGCCAGGCTCAGGACGTTACTGCGATGAAAGAGCGAGCCGCGCAGTTGAAGGTCGCGGCCGATCAGCTCGCAACTTTGCTGCAGACTCGCTCCGAAGAGCTTCAGGCGTTGTCAGTGAAGTCTCGCGAAACGCGTGAAGAAACAGCGGCACGCAGAACCGATGTTCTGAGACTGCGGCATGAACTTGAGGAAGCTCGCACCGATTTGTTTCGGCTGACAGCCATTCGACGGGATTTGATGGATCGTCTGGTGCGAATTGAGATAGAAAATCAGGGGATGAAGGACCGGCATGCCCAACTTGGCGGAGATCCAGTGGCTGCTGTTCCGGCTGATTTAGGTCAATAGTTATTGGTTGTGGAACCGGGTGATCCACAGTTGGCCTGCCAGTTTCGGAGGTCGTGTCTTTCCCGGTGCATGGGCAATGGGTTGTCTTGTTGCCTCTGTTGAATAAGTTACGAAATTCTTGTGATCGTTTTTGAACCTTGCGCAGGTTTGTGTGGAGCAGCTCGATGAACAATGTCGTCGGCAAGATCCTGATAGTTTTGCAGTTGGTCTTCAGCCTGTGCTTTATGTGCTTTGCTGGTGCAGCCTACACATTTCATGAAGGCTGGAAGAATCGCGCAACCACTGCAGAAGATAAACTGAAGAATACGAATCTGCAGCTTACCGAAGCGCAGACCGCGCGTCAGCAGCTCGAAGAAAAGCTGACGGCTGATGTCAAGACGCAGACTGAACGAGCCGTCATGGCTGAAGCCAAGGTGACAGGGCTGGAAACCAGTCTGGCGCAGGCTCTGGGCAACCTTGCGAATGCGGAACAGCAGCGGGACAAGCATCTCGCCGATCTGGCAATCGCTCAGCAGGAAGCTCAGGCTAGAATCTCAGAAACAACGGATGCTCGCAGCGAGAATCTGCGACTGAATGATCGAGTCGTCGATGGAATTTCTGTTCGACGTACTCTTGAAGATCAAGTCCTTGAGTTGCAGGGACAAAATAACGAAGCCGTGCGTCGCGAACAGGCGAACATCGAAAAGCTCGAACGCTTGCGTGGCGTGTTGAGCAAGAACAATATTGATTGGGAAGAAGCCTTGAAGGGGCCGGTCCTCCCCGTCTCTGAAAAAGTCAACGGCGTTGTCAGAGCAGCTCGCAAGAACGAATCGCGTTCGGCTGAGCTGGTTGAGATTTCCGTTGGCAGCGATGATGGAATCACCAAGTCAATGCGGTTGACCATCTATCGTGGCGCCAAGTATGTTTGTCAGATCGAAGTGACTGAAGTTTATCCGGACGTAGCCGTCGGCCGGGTGATTGAAGAAACACGTAACGGTACTATTGAACGAGGCGACAATGTCACAACAAAACTCTGATCCAACGATCTATGACGGTCTGATGTTTGTCTCTTTGGGGGCAGTGATCATCGGGATCGTTTTTCTGGTGCTGTCGCTGAATGGTTACGGCTGGTCCAGTGGCGGCTGATCCGCGTGCTTTTCACAACGAAAAGCTGAAACGTTGAATGTGCGCAAATAAAAACGCCCCGAGTGCTGCTCGGGGCGTTTCTTTTAATAGGTCATTCGGCGTTCAGAATTATTCAGCCGCTTTGAGCCCGGGGAAAGCATGTCCTGTTGCTTCCATGCTCACTGAATACAGAGACTTTCTGGCGGTGACATAAAGCGTCTTCCGGTCCGCACCACCGAATGTGACATTGGCAGGCTGTTCCGGGAAAGCGATCACTCCCAGAATCTTCCCGTCCGCACTCACAACCTGGATGCCCAGTGCAGAGGTGATGTAGAGATTGCCGGCCGTATCAATGGTCAGCCCGTCTCCGCCACCATTGGTTGCCCCCGGTGCCTGCTTCAGTTCGCAGAGCAGTTTTGGTGCTCCAAGCTTCCCAGGGGCTTCCACGGGATAAGCCCACATCTCCTTTTCCATGCTTGGCACGACATAAAGAGTCTTCTCATCAGTTGAAAGAATCACGCCGTTCGGAGCCTTGCGGTCTTCGATCAGTCGAGTCACTTTACCATCCGCCGCGCGGTAATAGACGGCTTCTTTTCCCTGAGGCCACGGGTCCGGGGCACGGAATCGCGGGTCGGTAAAGTAGATGCCGCCTGTTTGATCAATCACAAGATCGTTCGGAGCATTGAATCGCTTGTCGCCGTGCTTGTCAGACAGAACAGTTTCCTTCGCGTCCTTCAGGCTGAATTCTTTCAGTCGTCCATCCATCTCACAGGCCAGAAGGCGATCACCAACGATCATCAGACCGTTACAGTGTCCGGATGGTTCAACGAATACCGACAGCGCTCCGGCACTGTCCAGTTTGTGAATTCGGTTCTTCGGGATGTCTGTGAAATACAGATTTCCCTCGCTGTCTGACGCCGGCCCTTCGGTGAATTCAAAACCTGTTTGTACCTGTTTGATTTCACCGGTTGGTCCAACACCCGGGATGACGTCAGCGGCAAACGATACACCGCTGAAAAGAATGAACGCCGCTAAACTCTGCCTGATCATATTCGCCTCTGATCTGAAATCGTGTGTGAAAAACAAGGTGTGCCTGCGCTCCGCTTGTCACATCCTACGGAAACTGAACACTTGCCGCGATCAATTCCTATGATCGTGATTCGCCAGTCACCCAGCCGCGGCCGTCCCAGTTGATGACCTGCCCAAGGAACTCCACAAGTCCCTTTGAAAACTCCGCAAACAGATGCTCGCCCTTCTCCGGAGTTGCCAGTTGAGGTGACCCCATATGTCCAGGCACAGTTCGGTCCTTGGTTGTCCATCCGCGATAGGCGGGCTCAAATCCAAAATCAACACTGACAGTTTCCAGAGTCTTCACGTCCTTCTTCACGAGATGAGGAGCAATCCGCTGGATCATGGATGTTTCGAATTCGCAGGCATGGCCCATTGAACGCTGGACGAGATCGCTACGAGTCTCCCACGGTTTTGCAAAATCCCAGTAGGTTGAAAACAGCAACAGCAGATCGTCGCGATCGCGATAACGCTGACGGGCTTCAAAGACAGCCTGTTTGCCGGGAACAATGTTTCCGCCATGGCCATTGACGAACACGATTCTGCGGAAACCATGGATGATGCCGTTCTCCATGGCTTCGCCCAGCAGATCGAGATACGTACGCGGGCGGGCTGAAAGCGTTCCGCTGAAGTCCATGTGATGGTCGGAGTTACCCAGCCATTGCAGAGGAGCAAACAGAACTTTGTCATTCAATTCTTCGGAAACTCGGCGAATGACTTCTCCCAGCAACATGCTGTCTGTTGCGACCGGAAGATGGTGCCCATGTTGTTCAATGGCGGCCACCGGAATGACTAGTGGAGTATGCGGAGCCAGGGCCTTGATCTCGGGCCATGTCAGATCAGTCCAGTTCATGTATCGGTTCCTGATGAGGTTTATTGAAAAGACCCCGAAACGATAGCAACTTGGACTCGCTCACGAAACCACTGCGTTCAATTCTACCAGTAGCCGTTCAATATCGGCCAGTGTGTTGTAGCCATGAATGGCAATTCGAATTCGACCGGCCTGATGCATCACGTGGATGTTCCTGGCCAGCAAATGCTGGTGAATGCGAGCTGCGTCCGGATGTCGAAACGCCATGATTCCGGCCAGATGTCCCGGCAGGTTGGGGGTAATCAGATCCACGGGCAGTTTCGAAAGTCCTTCGAGGCACACTCTGACCAGTGGATCTGCAGTTGCTGCGATCTTTTCGACTCCCGTCTCACAGATGTAGTCCAGTCCCGCGCGAATGGCGTAAATAGCTGGGTAGTTTGGCATCCCGACAGCAAAGCTTGCGGCTCCAGGTTTACTGACAGCCTGTTCGAATCGAGCAGCGCCGAAGGCATCATTCAGGTTGAACCATCCGCCCGCCGGGACTGTCCATTCCTGCGCGCGACGACTTGGTACGCCAACCAGTCCACCGCCGTGAGATGCCAGAATCCATTTGTGCGTACTGCTGACAATCAGATCGGCATCACGAAGATCCAGCGGAACTCTTCCCAGAGCCTGAGTCACATCAACAGAAAGCAGTGAATCAGAATGGGCTCGAACTGCTGCCGCGACCTCCGGCAATGAGATCCGATGTCCGTTAAAGAAACTCACGAGCGAAGTATTGACCAGCCGCGTGCGTGAATTCAGCAGAGGAATCAGATCTTCAATCCGCAATACCCAGTCTCGAGCACGCCAGATCCTGACGGTGGCTCGACTTTCCTTCTGCAGCCACGGCGTTGCTCCAGCAGGGAAATCCAGATCATTGATAACAATCTCGTCGCCCTCTTTGAGTCGCAGGGCCATGGCCGCAAGGTTGTAGGCTTCTGATGAGCAGGAGCAGATCGCAATTTCCGACGGCGTGAGTCCATACAACTCGGCGGTTCGCTGGCGAGCAGCCTCCCACTGAGCCGCATGGGGAATTCTACCATCCATGCCTTTTTGCTTATCAGCAAAGTACTGTTGAAGAGCTACTCCAACGGAAAGCGGCGGAATCCCTTCGGCTGCCGAATTCAAATAAGTGATACCGGTCAGTGTCGGGAAATCTTTAGCTCGCGTTTCTGGTGTCAGCATCGATTTGCCTTTAGTCTTAAAGTTGAACCGGACCGTAATGTGTTCTGGCGGATGGAACTCAGCATCCAGAGGCGTGCATCAGTCCTCGCATGTAGCCGTAAGCAAAGAGCCTGCCAAGCATCGTATAGCCCGGCTCGCCGTCGTCCTCTCCCACCATTTGTGGCACATGATCAGGTCGCATCGGTCCGCTGAAACCAATGTCTCGATACGCTCGCATTGCCGCAGCCATATCGGTTGGGCCATTGTCGTGAAAAGTTTCCGCAAAGGATTCTGGGGTGCCCACGACATCTCGAAAATGCACATAACGAATATGTTTTCCCAGATGGCGAATCGTATTGGGAATATCCACATTCATCGTGGCAAATGAACCCTGGCAAAAACAGATCGCGTTCGAATCGCTTGGGGCCAGCTGCATCAGTCGTTCAAAGCCCGCCACGTTGTGCATGATCCGAGGCTTGCCGAGCAATTGAGGCAAAGGCGGATCGTCCGGATGCATCGCCAGAGTCACTCCGCATTGTTCTGCCACCGGAAGCAGTTCATTGAGCAGTCGCTCCAATTGCTCCCAAAGCTTTTCTGGTGTGAGTCGTTTAGCCAGCTCATCAAAGTGAGCATTTGGTGCCTTGTAGCCCAGTAGCACGGCCTGCTCGACATCAGCAAGGTGAAACGCGGTCACCTTCGCGCCGCCGCGTTCTGGTGCATCGAGTCGAGTGCGACACCAGTCGGTGCCCGCCATAAAGTTGTAACACAGAAGTCGAATATCCAGATCAGCCATCTGGCGAATCAGAGTTTTCATCGCGGCAATTTCGGTGCCATCATCAACACCCAGTTTGATGTTTTCAATCGGCAAATAGCCTTCGACAACGGACAGTTGTAGTCCGAAGGAGGCGATTCTTTCTTGTGCTTTCTTCAGCACTGCCGCATCAGGACCTGGATAGCGATGCACGACATCTGTGACTCCGCACTGTGCCGCCAGTTGCAGATTCTCATCAGAGATTGGTGTTAAAACAGTCCCCAGACGCATGTCCCAAATTCTCCTTCTGAGCTATCTCTTTGCGCTATCTCTGTCGAGCTACCATTGCAGCACAATTCCACTGGAGCAGCGAAGCAGTTTTTCTTCTGTCTGCAGAACCAGTTGTCCTTCATCATCGATGCCAATGCAGACGCCGGTGACGGTCTGATCGGCCAATTGAAGAGTGACAGTTCGTCCCGTCAGTATGTTGTGACGATTGGCTTCGGAGAGTGCCAGTCTGGGATGGGTCGTCAACTGACTGATTCGAAAATCGAGACGCTGCAGGATCGAGATCAGGATGGCTGTCAAATCGAATGACTTGCCCTGAAGATCAAATAAGGACGTGGCTCTTTGTGCGACTTCGGCGGGTGCCCCGCTGAGTGAATTGTTCACATTGACGCCAATGCCAACCAGAACACCCTGTCGATTCCCATGACTGTGCTGTTCAACCAGAATGCCGCAGATTTTTTGTTCACCCGACAGGACATCGTTGGGCCATTTCAGAGCAAATTCCTGCTCCGGTGCATGTGTTTGAAGAGCATCTCGTACGGCGAGCCCTGCAGCTAGTGAGACCATCGGGCGACGCTCCGGTGCCATTGGCAGTTCACCGGCATTGACGACCAGCGTAAAAGTCAGAGCGCCACCAGATGACCACCAGACATTCCCCTTGCGGCCTCGCCCGGCAGTCTGTTCACTTGTCAGCACCAGCGACGGCGATACATCTAACAATGGCTGCAGAAGTTCCAGAGCTGTTGTGCTCGTGGATGGCAGCGTGGGATGATACTCCACGTGCTGAACGCTCGTTTCTGCGATCAGGCGATCAAGGTCAAAATGTGCTGGCGCAGAGCGACTCATGGGCGATCAATCAACAAAGACAAATTCACTGAGATTGAAGAGCAATCGGCACAGTGCCGGCATACCGTGTTCTGTGGCAAATGTCTTCATACGAGCGATCTCATCGTCGTCAGGGGCACGACCCGTCACCAGCAGAAATGCTCGTTGAATCTGTTCTTCCGATGCCGTCGTCTCCTGACTCAGTCGCGTGGCAAAATGTCGTGCCATGGTCACGTTGAAACGATTGTTCAGGAGCGACAATGCCTGCAGAGCTGTCAGCGTTTCGTGTCGTCGAGGAGTACTTTGTGATGAGTCCGCGCAGTCCAGTGTGGTCATGAAGGGATCAGGCTGGCTGCGCACGATGAATCGATAAACACTGCGGCGATGCGAGCGAACATCTTCCGGATCGAACTTGTTGTATTCGTAGTGAGGGGAATGCTCGGGCTTCTCCAGTTCGAACAGATAGAACCCGGGGCCTCCCATTTCGGGATTCAATCGGCCACTGACGGCCAGAATCGAGTCGCGGATTTCTTCTGCCTCCAGACGCCGGCGATTCATGCGCCACAGGAATTGGTTGTCACCATCAATACTTTCTGCGGCAGGATTGCTGTCTGAAGATTGGCGATAGACAGAACTATTGACAATCAGCCGATGCAATGATTTCATGGACTGGCCGTTCTTAAGAAACTCCATCGCCAGCCAGTCCAGCAATTCGGGATGACTGGGCTGCTGCCCCATGCGACCAAAGTCGTTCGGTGAGTCGACAATCGCACGGCCGAAATGATATTGCCAGATGCGATTGACGATCGATCGCCATGTCAGCGGATGCTCTTCGCGAGTAATCCACTTGGCGAGTAGCGCACGTCTTTCTGCTTCTGTGTGTTCAGCCGTCAGTTCGAATTGCCAGTGATCAGCCGAAGCCAGAGGAATGGTCCCGGGCTCAACAGGTTCTCCTGGTTGTGTTTCGTTGCCGCGATTCAGAAGTCGTACTGGTCGAGGCGTGCCGTTGGTGGGTTTGAAATTTCCCTGAGCAGCGAAATTCGTGGCGGCAGCGTAGACCATTCGTCCGGCCGGGAGCCCCGCAAGTTGCTGCTCAGCGTCGGTCAGTTGCTTGCTGAGCATGGCTCGGCGAGCCAGTCGTTCGGGCGTGTTCAGCGTTTTTATGAGATCGTCTCTTTGGCGAGTCACTTCAGCCAACTGCGCGGCCGCAGCAGGATCGGCCGCAGTGGGCCAGATTCCATCGACGAGATTAGACTTTCGCCAACGGTCCGGGGCTTCGATGGAGTCCAGAGCAGAGACCGCCCTGCCCTTCGCAACATTCACGCCCTCTGCATTCAGGATCTGCAGTTCCGACAAAGCTAGAATAAAATCGTTTTGCCGCAGAGCCAGTTTTGTCGCAGTGATTCGGATGTATCGTGCAATGAAAGGCTTCTTAACATCAACCGGCGTCAGGCCAGGGTTTGAAAAATCAGCCGCGGTTTCATCGCGGACGATTGTGCCTTTCTGTTGCGAAGCGTCGGCTGTTGATCGATCCGCTGTCGTTGCCACCTCGACGCGAAACCGAACAGGAAAACCAAATCCGGACCCGATACCGCCGAATTCATCGTGACAGGCATGCAGGATGATTTGCTCGATTGGAGTATCCGCCCCCAGATCAACCTCTACCCATTTCTCTGCATCAGCCTGAGGTACAATGGCACTGTGATAGCCATACTCCGGACGCTTTGGCGCGAGTTCGGCTTTGGGTTTCAGGTCGGCGATCTGTTTTTCCAGAGTTGCCAAGGGTTCCCCGGCCTCTGCGCGAATCTCGGCCTCAAGCTTGTTCAGTTCAGATCGAGAAGACTCCCGAAGTGCCACCAGTTCGGCTCGACGTTTTTCAACCTTCGAATCCGTGTCGTACGGACGCTCAGCACGGTCAACGGCAGCGAAGATACTTTGCAGGCTGTAATAGTGCTGCTGCGTGAATGGATCAAACTTGTGATTATGACAACGTGCGCACTGAATCGTGACGCTGCAAAAGGTGTTCAGGGTTCCGGTCACCATGTCATCACGATCAAGGTTGCGAGCGACCTTGCCATCGATTTTCGTTTCTGGAACTTCCACGTGGCCGATGAAATCCCACGGGCCTGCCGCGACAAATCCCAGTCCCAGAATGCCATCGGGCGTGTCTGGGAACAGAACATCGCCCGCCAGTTGCTCCTGCACAAATCGCGAGTACGGTTTATCCTCATTGAATGAGCGAATAACGTAATCTCGATACGGCCATGCATTGGGTCGCAATTTATCCTTGTCGTAGCCGCAGGTGTCTGCATAACGCACGACATCAAGCCAGTGCCGAGCCCAGCGTTCGCCATAATGAGGAGACGCCAGCAATCGCTCGACGACCTTGTCCCAGGCATCTACTGAAGAATCATTGACGAAGGCTTCGATCTCTTCCGGAGTTGGCGGCAGGCCGATCAGATCAAAGGTGACTCGACGAATCAGCGTCCTGCGATCGGCTTCTTTTGATGGAGCCAAGTTCTTCTCTCGCAACGTCGACAGGACAAAAGCATCGACGGGTGTTCTGATCCATGCTTTTGCCTGATCATCCGAGAATTGCGGAACCTGATGGTTCTGCAGCGGCAAAAGAGACCACCAGTTGAAATCGTCAACCAAAGATTCCTGAAGCGTGACCGCATCCGGCCATTCAGCACCCGCAGCGATCCATTCTCGCAGAAGTGTGACTTCCTCTGGCTTCAACGGCGCGCCGTCGCGGGGCATCGATGGTTTCTTGTCGGGCGATTCCGGAACCAGCAAACTGAGCAAATGGCTTTCGTCCGGTTTGCCAGCCACAACAAATCCAGAAGAGAAGATCTCGTCTCGCGTTTGCAGCGAAAACTCGCCTTTCTTCTCCTGAGTGTTATGACAAGTGAGGCACTTGCGTTCGAGCAGTGGCGCAATCTTTTTGCTGAACAGATCATCTGCCGCGCACTGGTTTGCGAACAGCAGGATCGCTGTCAGCAGAGTGAAGAGTTGCGGGGTTATTGTCTTGTGAGCCATGGCACACC
>CANHVD010000031.1 GCA_947463775.1 Planctomycetaceae bacterium
CATGTATGTTCCGGGCGAACTGGCTTATCCCATGGACTGGCCGCAAAGACCTCGCTGTGAGATGCGACTCAGCTTTGGAGTCCAATCCGTCGAAGGCATCGAAGAAGGCATTCGACGCCTCGCTCGCGCGGTGAAGGCCGTGATGGGGATTGGCTAGACGATGACGCGGTGATTGTCAGCGGAATGGCTTGGCGGGTTCTTGAATTTAGTCGACAACGGGCCACCGTTTAAGCCTAACGTCGCCGTTCGTTCTGCGACAGCCACGTTGTTTTTGCGGAGCGAAACACGCCACGACTAAGCCAACAAACCGTTACGCAGCTGGCAAAGGCATTTTCAGTGAACCACGCATTCAATTGGCGACCTTCCTGTTCTCTGACAATGTTGCACGTCCGCGCGGCGATGTTGAGAGCAGTGCGGGATTTTTTTCGACTGCGAGGATATCTGGAAGTCGAAACCCCGTGTCTGTCACAAGACATCGTGATCGATGCGTGGCTGGAGCCGATTGAAGTACGGCATTCCGGAGACCGCTGGTTTCTGCAAACATCGCCAGAAGCCGCGATGAAACGTTTGCTGGCGGCTGGCAGTGGCTCGATCTTTCAGATCAGTCGAGTTTTTCGAGCCGCCGAATCCGGTACTCGCCACAATCCCGAATTCACGATGATCGAATGGTACGGAGTTGATTCAGACTGGTGCCAGCAGATGGAACTCACCGAACAGCTTGTTCGCGAGTGTGTTGCCGCCGCCGCCGCGATCACCTCACACGACGTTTCGGTAAGCTGGGCTGCGGGACTATTCGCCCGGACAACGTATGCTCAGGCCTTTGAGCGTGTTTTCGAGATAGATGTGCATGCCGCCTCCGGAAGCGAGCTGTTAGCGGTCGCCCGCAAACATCAGATTCCTGTTCCGGAAACATGCACGTCCGACCAACGCGATGACTTACTGAATGCCATGCTGGCTTTTGCCATCGAACCAGATCTGGGACGCTGCAAAACGTCAGAACAGTCAGCTCCGGAATTTCTTTGCGATTATCCTCCCAGCCAGGCAGCGCTGGCTCAGACTTCGGAAACTGATCCCAAAGTTGCACGGCGATTCGAACTCTATGTTGACGGTATTGAACTCTGTAATGGTTATCAGGAACTGACAGATGTCACGGAACTGAAACGTCGCGAAGAATTGCAAAATGCGGTTCGCAGCGGCAGTGCCCTAAGTACTCTCCCCGGAGCCCCCGCAATGGCAGCAGCGATGAAATCCGGGCTGCCCAATTGTTCGGGCGTCGCCCTCGGCTTCGATCGCCTTGTGATGGTCGCAACTGGATCAAAGCAGATCACCGATGTACTTGCCTTCCCCGCGGATCGTGCGTAGACCGGGGCATGGAGAAGCGTCAGAGCTCATGCCGTCGGGTTGAGTATCATTCGTTTCGTCTCCCGGGATTCGCGTCTGCAGCTACCCGCAGCCAGCCATGGCCCAAAGTCGCCGATTCGCTCCGCCGAGACGAACCTTTAAAGTCGTGCAAGTTGAATGAAATGCCCCGAAAGACCGGGCAATCTGCTTTCTTACAGATCTTTGAATCAGCTGAATCCGCGAATTTGTCCGCCGTGACTTCGTCGGGATTCGACTTGATCCTCCGACGTTGTATCGTTCCACTGTTTCCCCGGGAGAAACTGAAACATTCCACATACGAACTCAAATCCCGCCCCAGCCCGAGGTTCTAATGTCTGCAGTCGTTGGCGTTATCATTGTCGATCATGGATCGCGTCGTCGTGAAAGCAATGAGATGCTGCACGAAGCGACCGCTCGCTTTGCAGCGCAGTCGGAGTTTTCGATTGTTGAGCCGGCTCATATGGAACTCGCCGAACCCACGATTGCGCAGTCGTTCGATCGCTGTGTTGAGCGAGGTGCGACTGAGATTGTCGTGTTTCCTTACTTTCTCTCGCCCGGTCGCCACTGGACCGAAGACATTCCTCGGCTTGCCGCCGCTGCTGCGGAAAAGCATCCAGAGATTAAATGGTTCGTTACTGCACCCTTCGGTCTTCACCCCGGAATGCTGGCTGTGATCAACGACCGGATTCAACACTGCCGACATCAATCAGAATTAACGAATCCATCAATTGGCTGTGATGTCTGTGGCACAACTGTACCCTGCAGGAACGCAGGATCTCGGAAGAGCCAGTCGCAGGGAGACCGCTGAGTTTCGGGGCTGTTGCAATCTCAACTGATCGGCTGAATGATAAAATCGAAGCGACTACTCCAGCGTGCTGCGACACTGTTTTCGCTGATGGCTCGCACCCAGGCTCGATATCTTCCGGACGCGAACGTGTTTGGCAAACTCACCTGCAGTCCGTCCACCGACTGATTACGATAGATTGTGATGCCACGCTCATCGGTAATCCAGACATCATAAAGTCGAGCGGCAGGAATCCTGTCCCAGGAAAGTATCACCGCCGAGCCCACCTGAAAGCTGGCTTGATTATTGAAGACCGTCCCACGTTTGACCTCAAATTCGCCGGGCAGACTCCACATTCCGTGGCTGGTCGACATCGCCCACCAGCGATAGCTTCCTTCTGCTAGTCCGACCGTTGTTGAGGCGATGCCCGCAGGGGCTCGGCCAGTGGAAACAATTCTCTTCGTGACCGTGTCCATAATGCTGAAATCTATTGGGCCAGAATTCGCCACGGCGGTCCATTCCAGTTTGACGTTGGACTCCAGTCCAGGTTGAACAGTTTTCAGAGTTGGAGCCAGCGTGCTGTTGTAGTTTTGCGAGCTGGACCAGGATCCTACCGTTCCGTCAAATGCGATCGCTCTGACAGAGAACTGATAGTTTCCGATGGGAAGTGCATCAACCAGCTTATGCGAAGTGACAGGGGTGCTGGTGGAGTTCTTCACGGCAGTCATGACGACAGCATTGGTTTCTTTCAATGTAACGCGAACGTCATATCGAGTCGCCCCGGGCACAGATTGCCATCGAAGCTCCGGACGAGTGACATCGGCTGAATTAACGTTCAATCCTCCAGGTGCTCCATCGGCGATCAGCACAGCTGGAGCCGACCATGCTCCCACAGCACCTCCCGCAAAGATCGCGCGAACCCAGACGCGGTACCTGCCAACCATCGCCATGTCGACCGAGATGCTCTTGCTATTTACAGAGACGATTGATGATGAGGGTGTCACTCCGGGAGCTGGATCATCAATCCAAACCTGATAGGTCTGAGCCTCCTCCTGAAAAATCCATGTGACAGTAGCGCGAGATCTCAACGAATGCAGAGACGGTTCTGTTGCCATGACCGGAGCCAACTGACTGTTAAACGCATAGCTTACCGACCATTCTCCAACAGCCTCATTTGCAGTGACGCCTCGAACCCAGACCTGATAGCGTCCGGCTGGGAGGGCATCGGGGCGATATGATGTCACGGCTGTCGTTGTCGTAACTCGAATCTGCGGACGTGATGGCTGATCCAGACTGGCAATCCACACTTCATATTTCGCCGCACCGGTCAGTGCCTGCCATTGAATCAGTGGTCGATTTGAGATCTGCCCGGAAACTCCTGTGATAGCCGCTTTGGCGGCAATGGTGAACTGCCCCGTCTCGGACCAAAGCCCTGTTGCGTTGTTAGCAGAGACTTCCCGGACCTGAACTCGATAGCTGCCGCTGGAGAGAGATATTGATGGGACAAAGCGAGTCACTCCGGCGTCTGTCCTGCTTCGGATAAATTCCGTATCAGGAGTTGCCGCTTTACTGATCCAGACGTCATATTGCGAAGTCGCATTCAGTTGATTCCAGGTAATCTCCGGCTTCGCATTCATGCTGGTGGCAATAGGGTTGATCACCGCAACGCGAACAACAGTCAGTTCATAGCGAGCCGACCAGGCTGATACCCCCGCCTCGTTCCGAGCACGGACGGCGATACTGTATTTCCCGGGCACCAAATCCATCGACGGTGTGTATGAGTTTACTGCCACGATGGCTGACGATACGAGAACGACTCCCGTATCTTCATTTCGGATCCAGACTTCGTAGTTGCTTTCCGTGGCCACGTCGCTCCATGAGATCTGAGGACGTGGATTTCGTGTTCGAGTGATCGTTCGGTCGAGACTTGGAACAGCCGGGCTTGCCGTCCGGATCGTTGCGTTCTCCAATGTCATAATCTTGAAAATGCCGCGCGGAGCATTGAAGCCGCCGTTCAGCGGCATTCCCCACGCCAGCTCCATTTTACCATCATTATTGGTGTCGCCGAGATTCGTGAGCGAACTCAGATAGGCGGAATCAGACATACTCAGTTGTTGGACTGATTTCGCACGTCCCTGTGGTGTCAGGGTAATCACTTGCAGCCGCGATGAGCCTTCGCCTGTGGCATCGCCGATTATGACAGCAAGATCCTCAATGCCATCCGCATCAACGTCGCCCGCTGAAGTGAGATCCCAGATCGCGTCGTTGTCAACAAGATTCGGGCCACCATTGAGTCCATCGCCGATGCCCACGAATTGCTTCATGGTACCATCTGCATTCATCAGCAGAATGTCGATCTGCTTGGGGATGGCTTCCACGACGCCATCGAAGTTCACGTAAGACGCGCTGAGGGCTGCGAGATCTCCGACACCGTCACCGTTAACATCTCCGATCGATGTGATGCGCGACCCGAAGTTCTCTTCTTCGTCGATCGTGGAGTTCCACGCAGTCGTATTCTCGATCTTTGCGAAGTTCCTGACGGTACCATCGGCTTTCAGAAACATGGTGTACACCACGCCCCGATCTTCTCCGCCGACGTCAGCGTCTGAGGCAGCCACGACAAGATCGACAACTCCGTCTCCGTCCATGTCACCCGGAGAGGCCATCGACATCCCAAAGCCGTCGCCATCTTGAAGTACCGGTCCACCATTCAGCGAGTTGGCGATCTTCGTAGTGCTCTTCGCCGTCCCATCCGACTTTAGTCGCACGATGTAAACAGCACCGCGTTCGGCTCCACCGGTGCCGTCACCCGGGGCCCCGATCGCAAGATCCGTGATGCCGTCGCCATCGATATCACCGAGGCTTGTTATGCTGGCTCCGAAAACATCATCAGAGTTCAATGCGGGGCCACCGTTATGATTGCTCGCAATCCTGACGGACCTCAGCACCGTGCCATTGGCGTTCTGAAAGACTACATAGGCGGCTCCTTTCGGACCGCTCTGCTGCATGACTCCTCCGTCCATTGGATCGGTCACAACATAATCCTGAGTTCCGTTCTGGTCGAGATCCCCAATTGGTGCGACATCAAAGCCAAGGAATGTCAGCGGCCAGTTGCTGGACGGCTGGCTGATCTCCTCACCGAGTGTCACAGTGCTGACGGTCGACAGAGGAAACGCGACTCGGTTATTGATGGTGAAGCGATAGTCTTCGACTTCGCCGTCAGAAGCCAATCCCAGGGAATTCGCAGATGCCACATCCGTGCTGATTCGGAATCGAGCGTAAGTTTTTCCGATCGAACCCGCAGTGGCAAGCGGAAATGTCAGTGTGAATCGCTGATCGTCACTACTAGCCGGGACGGCGACCTGAGTTCGTTCTGTCGCATTTTCAAAGAGGCCGTTGCGATTCAGGTCAATCCATCCGTACAGCGTGGCCGCGCGGTCGGTTGTATTCGTGGCCTGAATCGTAACAACAGGATTCGTGCCAGCCGCGGCCTGCAGATCCAATGGATTCAGGACGCCATCCTCGTCATCACGACCGCCCGCTGCAAAGAGATCATCCGCCTGTGCTCCTGAGCTTTGCTGAGCCCCGTTGTCGCCATCCACACCAGCTCCCAGGAAGAGAGTGGTCTGTGTTTGATCGATCGTATGCCGTGGTCCGTTATTCGCCGTCAGTGTTTGATAATTCTCGACACCTGTTGCGGACGAGGTGTCCGGTGCATCACCGAGGTCCGCCGCCAACAACAAGCGAGCTTCCAACACATCAATCAGGGCCGAAGATCGAAATGCGGACGCCATTCGCCGACGCCGCGTAGAACCTGATACCTGGAGCGAAGATCGAAGGGTGGCGGTCAGGCTGCGAATCACTGTCTTCATTGGGAGTCCATTCCGGGGTGAGATCGCTGATGGGCGGCATTACTGATGCCAGGGGGCGACTCTATGGTCCCCCCGCTCTGCAGAGCAATATATAGTTCGATATGGTGGTCCCTCTTTTCGCTTTACTTGCAATAAATGATCATTTTCAAGTAGCCAGATCGGCAGGAAAGGCTTTGTGCAGCGAACGGGCAGCAAACTCCTGCATGGCGGCTATTGCGATTACTGAATCTGAGTCTTGCGATTCCCGCTGTAGGGTAAACACATACGGCAAACGCCGCCGCTCTTAATTGGACGCTCTCTGCTTGGCGAAGCCGGGTTTAGCGTCTGGATGCGGACGACAGGAGAGAACGGAGCACTTCGGGATGAGTGCAAACGCTATGCTGCAGTCCTCGGGATGCAGCTACAGTGTAGAGACCAGAATAGTCGCCAGTCGTTCAGGTCTTCGCCTCATTGTGTGTTATGCCATGTGCAGTGGCGTGGCATATTCTTTGTTGATGTCTGTTTTGCAGCGTCGTTCACCGTTGCGAGTGCGAATGTGACAAGAGTAGACTTCCAGGGTCAGAAGAATACGGGCCTCATTGTTTTTGCCCGGCCGAGCCCTGGATTTGTCGATGCAGCGAGGGTTTTGATGGCACGAAATCTCCCGGACCGAAACTTGTTGCCGTGTGCATCATTGCTGGCTCGTCGCGATGTTCTGCGGGTCGGAGCACTCACTGTGGGGGCGACGCTCGTCCCGACAGATTGGATAGCGGCGAAAGAAAGTTCTTCAGATGTTGTGCCCGGAAAGTCACGAGCTGACTCCGTGATTTTTCTCTGGATGGGCGGCGGTGTTACTCACATTGATTCGTTCGATCCGAAGCCTCATGCTCCGGAAGAAATCCGAGGAACGCTCGGGACAATTTCCACATCTTTGCCAGGTGTTCATTTCGGCGAGCCCATGCCGCAGCTCGCGCGGATTGCCCACGAACTTTGTCTTGTTCGCAGTTTCTCGCATGACAGCAACGATCACTTGCTGAGTCAGGCCTATACGCTGTCGGGGCGCAAAGTCACGATGGCTCAGTTGTTTTCGGAACCGAACCTGGGATCGGTGGTGTCTTATCTGCATGGTCCTCGTAATGGGCTGCCCGGGTATATCGCTGTTCCCGGGGTTACTCGTCCAGGACCGCCGCCATATAACTTGTTTGTCGCCGGCTGGCTGGGCAATGGCTACGCTCCGTTTTGTGTTGGCGGCGTACCCGAGCAGCCGGATTTTTCGATTGGCGAGAAACAACTGAACCCCAGCCCGGAAGCTCACGAGGATCTGCTGCCCAAAGATCTGCAGCCATTGGAGGGTTTGTCTTCAGGACGCATGACGTCTCGACTCTCCCTGCGGCAGCAACTTGATCTGGTGAGGCGTCAGGCTGACGAAACCGCCCAATCTGTTGCGCAGCGCAAGCAGTATGAGGGTGCGGCGAATCTGTTGACATCGCCGTCGGTCAGATCGGCTTTCGATTTGTCGCTGGAGAAGCCCGAAGTCATCGCCGACTACGGTCAGACTAAGATTGGTCAGCGATGTTTACAGGCACGGCGACTTGTGGAGTCTGGTGCTCGGTTCGTCATGGTGGACTATGGCTATGATCCTGACTACGGCAACCTTTGGGACAACCACAACGCGCCGGGACAGAACTTTCCGCATATCTCCGAGATGTGTCGCCGTGGTTATCATCTGGCGGGAACTGACCGAGCCTGCGCGGCACTGATTCGAGATCTGAAAGCTCGAGGAATGCTGGAGCGGACTCTGATTGTATTCCTGACGGAGTTTGGCCGAACACCGAAGATCAATTCACTGGGAGGACGTGATCACTGGGGAATGTGCGGTTCGATTTTCTTCGCTGGCGGAGGAACAAAAGCGGGAGAAGTGATCGGAGCCTCCGATGATCAGGCGGCCTGGCCAATTACTCAGCCCTGGGGACCAGCCGATGTTGCGGCCACGATCTACGAGGCACTGGGGATCTCACCAGATCTCAGGCTGCCCGATCAGTTTGGCCGTCCGCTGCCGGTGTTGGATCACGGCCAGACGATCGCCGGAGTCTTCTAGAATCGTCGGAGACATTCTAAGAATGTCAGATCTTCTTAACGGCTCTATTGCTGAGGAGCGTCGTAGTTCTCGTCGAAACGGACGCTTCGTTTGCGTGTTGATTTTGCTTCCGGCAAAAAGCGTTCTTCCAGAACCTGTTCAAAACGCAGGGTTTCCGAGGATTCAACGGCTTGTTGATGATCTGGTCTTGTTCCATCAACATGAACGGCTTCCAGGTTTCCAAACATCTTTGGCAATTCGCGTCCGCGCTGACCGAACACCATGATTCCGGCCTGATAAGTCTGCTCCACGTCGCGGCACCATTGGACCTGACCGTTGAGAACGGCACGATCGCGGCCACCTGACGAACCGAATAGTGACAGGCCCTGATTGACCGCCACATGTCTCGAAGCGGCAATTCTCAGACCACCAATCGAATAGTCGAGTATCTTTACGGCTTCAAGCTCGCCACCTTCGTCCCACAGCACCCAGGCTTTCCAGTTGCATTCGTAACGCAAAGTCCCGCGGAGGTCGTTCCAGTGATTCTCAGTCAGACGATCAGGCAGCGGTTGCCCCAAAAAGGCCCCGATTTGCCAACCCAGCGGATGCGGTCGACACCAGTGGACGACGGCTCGGTTCTGACTCACGGCGCTGATGAAATCGCTGTAGATCGATAAATGGAGAGCAGTCCCGAACCGCAGTGGTCTGTCGGTAATAAAGATCAGATCCATACGTGCCAAATCCAGCAGCTTTGCCGGCAGCGGAATACCGGTATCTAAACAGGCCGAGAGATAGATCTCCGGACTGTCGGATCGTCGAGAAGACGAACCCGCGCTGTTGATCGGGGAAGGAAACGACATGCAGACCTCGAGGACTCAGCTTTATCAGACGAACGATTCTTCGGAGCAAAATCGCGAGGAATCGCTGGTTGTGTTATCGAGCAGGCCGTTCACAACTGGATTCGAAACTCAGGGAGCGGCTCAGAATATAAAGACTCTGCGTGACATCTCCTGATCAGACGGATTCGAGCGAATGTGTGGGTCGCAAGGCGTTGGGCAGTGAACGGATCGTTCCAGTACTGTTAGAACCGCAACGGGCTGGCGTCTTGATGCACAGGGCGGCAGGAACTGCCTGATTTCCTGCACTCTGATCCAATCAGGTTGTTCGCGTCGGTAAAGCTCGGCAGACCGGAACGATTGACAACTGTTTCACGGTTGTTCGGGATGAACGACAGGTTTGCACGGCGTTTCATGCATTCGTTGGATCGTAACGACTCTTCCACGGAAAAGCGTTATTCATCAGGACGATACATCAGCAGCACTCCGCGCGGTCGTCTCGCACTCCAGCCAGATACTGCGTGGTACCTGCGCCGAACAGTCCGGTTCTCCTGAGGAGCCGGAGATTCTTCCCTGACCGTAGTTATGGCAGAGCAGATATGAACTTTGAAGCAATCTCTGGAAATCGACGTTCCCGCCGTTACGCCTCAGTTGGCCATGCTCCGGCGATGATCGAAACCCTTGAGACTCGTGCTCTGCTCGCAGGAGCCGGACCTGTCATTCTTTCTCCGGCAGGCACCATTGCGACAGCACAGCCTGTGATCACATGGCAGCCCACGCCTGGTGCTACCAGTTACGACCTGTGGATCTCCGATTCTGAAACTCGCGAGCGAATTGTCTTCAAAGAAGGCATTCCGGGAACAACGACAACTCTGGGCGGCGGTGATGCACTGCGTCTGGGCGCCAACCGCATTTGGGTCCGAGCGACCGTTAATGGCGCGAAGACCGACTGGGGAGTTCCGAAAGACGTACTGCTCCAGTCACGCCCTGTCACCACCGGTCCGATTAACTCCGCTAATCCTGCAGCGCCAAACCGAATCGAAACAAACGACTGGGCAGTCACGTGGACCAGTCCCGATGGGGCGACATCCTTTGATGTCTTTCTCAGCAATCAAACAGAGCAAACCAGTACTCGCTATACAGTAAAGAATCAGGTTCCGTTGCTCGACGCGCGAGGAAATGCGATTCTCGATGGAGCAGGAAAACCAATCCTTCAGGAAGTGCGATCACTTTACGTTGACGGAGCTGTCGACGTCGTTGGTGCGCAACCGAAGGCCGTGACCGGCGCTGCGAATAGAACATTTATTGATATCACAGCCAACAAGCATGGATTGGTCACAGGCAGTAAAGTCCGAGTCTCCGGAGTTCTGGGGAACACTGGTGCGAATGGCGATTTCACCGTCACAGTGATCTCAGAGAATGTCTTCCGACTGAACAATGCCGTCAGTTCCGGCACCTATACTTCGGGCGGAAACTGGATTCCGCTGGTTGGAAATGCCCCTGCCGCGGGTGTGACATCTCGGCTGGTCCTCGGCCTTACTGCATCAAGAGCCATCGATATCACCGTGGCAAACCATGGCCTGAAAACCGGAGAGAAAGTACGAATCTCTGGTGTCGGCGGAAATAATGCAGCCAACGGTAGCTTCACCGTCACAGTAGTTTCTGCAAACGTTCTCCGTTTGACCGGAGTAGCTGGGACTGCCGCGTTCACTCAGGACGGGCAACTCATGCAGCTTACGTCCTTGCAGAGCAAACTGCAGCTCGGTAAGTATCGCGTGTTCGTCCGTAACACGGATGATGGCGGCCGTGTCTCCGACTGGTCAACCGCTCGTGATTTCGAGATTACACCGGTGGTCAATGTACTGCGTCCGCAAGGGCCAACATTTGAGACTCAACCATTGCTGCAGTGGGGCGCTGTTGCTGGAGCGACCCACTATCAGGTAGAAGTTTATGGGACGGATCTCCGTGTCACGTCGGTCGGTCACGGGCTCAAGAATGGTGAAAGCGTTCGTGTTTTTGGTGTCCGAGGTCTTGCCGGTGCGAATGGCGACTTCGCAATTACGGTGATCAGTCCGGACGTGTTCCGTCTGAACGGTGCGGTCGTGAGTGGTGTCTACACGACAGGGGGAAGCTGGCAGAAGCTGTCGAACGGGATCGCTGGGCCGAAGAAAAATCTCACCAGCATAACTGTGCAGAAAGACGCGACCATCCCGATCTATAACGTAGAGTACCAGGTCGGTACTTCGTTTCGAATTCCGTACGAAATCTCAAGGTCGGTGCCTGTTATCACTGTTCAGGGGAAACCTACCACAGGGACCTATCGTCTTGTATTTGAAATCTTTGGAGAGACCATTGAGCGGAAGCAAACCGCTCCATTGGCCTACAACGCGACTGCGGCGCAGATAAAGGCCGCAATTAGTGCAATGGGTCTGCAGAGTTTTGACGTGATCGTGGATACCACGGCTACAGAATTTGCCTACCGAATTCAGATGCCAGCCGATTTCGATGCCGTGAAGACTTCCGTTGTTGCGACCGTAAATCCTGGCACCGTTGTGGTGTCTACGACGAAGGTTCCGATTCCCGTTCAACAAATGGATTTCCGCGTCCGCGCTCGAAGGCTGCATCAGGTTACTACGATCACTCCTTCGGGAAGTCCAGCCTCAGGGACATTCATTATTGAGCTGACGCCAACAGGAAAAAATCCTGTTAGAGTTCAAACGGCTGCGTTGAACTACAATGCGACGGCTAATGACATTCAGACGGCTATCAGAATTCTGAAGGGCTTCGAGAATGTTCGAGTAGTCGCCCAGGGCGAAGCGCCGAACACTGTCTTTTTGCTGCAACTTCCTCTGACAGGAAACGAAGCAAATCCAGGTGCTATCGGTGGCAATCCGGTGACGGTGAATATTATTTCCAGCGTGACCCCGGGAACTGTCACAAGTTCAACGGTGATTTCCCCACGAGTCGATGGTCAGTGGAGCCCGCTCGTCAGCTTCACCACAATTCAGAAGCCTGTCATTACGGGCCCGCTGGGGATTGATAACGCAGACCCGAACGCTCCTCGCACAATCACGGATCTTCGGCCGACATTGCAGTGGACGCCTATCGACAAGGCTGCTCGCTATGAAATCTGGGTGGAACGGTCAGCAAGCACTTCGACCTATCTGCGGACCAACTCGTCAGTCAATTCCTACAAGTTCCAGGCTGACCTGCTGAGTGGAAATTATACAGTCAGAGTGAGAGCCGTCAGTACGACCGGACAGTTTACAGATTGGAGCGACTTGTTCGCGTTTACGGCGACGGGCGGGGCCAGTGTGGTTCAGTCTGTCGCAGTTTCTCCAACTCGACGAGCGACCATTACATGGGCTCCTGTTGCGGAAGCAGCCACGTACGAAGTTCAGATTGCCTGGATAGGTACGAACATCGACTATCTGCACCCGACCGGTATCACTGTGCTGTCTTACACAACCAGTTCAGCACTCTCCCCAGGCAACTATCGAGTCTGGGTGCGGGCTGTTAAAGCGGATGGAACGTTTCTCGGCTGGAGCAAGCCATTTGACTTTACCGTCGTGGCAACGGAATTACTGACGCCGTCGCAGGACGATGCGGAGATGCTGGCAGTCCTGAAATCTGAACTGTCCTCTGAGAAAATTACGCCTGCTGCTGCCGCGTCTGAGGTTATTGCCGATCAGCCAGACCGAAGCGAGAGTTACGCTGACTCCAAAGCAGTACAGCCAGGCCAGACTTTTGCTGTTGTCATACCAGAATCGGTGCAAGCTCCTTCACAGAATTCACTGGAGCAAGAGGATTCGGTGCTGATCGAACAGCTCGCTCAGGCTTGCACACAGCAGGAATGGTGGACCGTTGTGGGCAACGCATCTGTGTAGTAGCCGGATTCACTTTCGATCTGCGGAGATTCTCTACAAGAGACCTGGCCAGACATCCTCGCATTGGTTCTTGTTTCTGAATCTTCGGTGATGTACGGGTTCCAGACCCGGTTCTGTAAGAAGTTCTCAATGGAAACCGCTGGATTTTTACCAGCGGTTTTCTTTATGTCCCAGGCTGTCACCGTCGGCGATCCAATGTCTCACAACAGTTCTCCACCTAATCCACTGACGATCCTGATTACAGGCGCATCGGCCGGAATCGGAAGGATTACGTGTCAGTTACTGGCGAAGCAAAAGCATCGGTTCATTCTGGCTGCTCGTTCCAAAGATAAGCTCAGCGAGCTTGAAGGAGAACTTCGAGCTCAAGGGGTGGAAAGCCTCGCGGTGCCGACCGATGTGTCTGATCCGCGAGCCCTGGATGCACTCGTTAAAGCGGGTGTCGATCGTTTCGGCCGGATTGATGTGTTGATCAATAACGCCGGGATTGAATGCTTTGCGTCCCTTGATGAGCTCCCTGTCGAGGACATTCTGCAGACGATCGAAACGAATCTCACCGGAGCAATTTTGCTCACCCGTCTCGTCGTGCCCGTGATGCGTCAAAATGGGTTCGGGCGAATTATCAATATCTCCTCGATTGCTGGAAAGCACGGCCCGGCTTATGGCGCGGTCTATGGTGCTACAAAAGCCGGATTGATTGCTTTCACGCAGTCACTTCGCGGGGAGCTTTCTCCAGCAGGGATTCTGTCTACGGTCATCTGCCCCGGCTTCGCGACTCACGGCGGAATCTATGATGAAATTGTGAAAGCAACAGGCAAGAAAACGCCATCGTTGCTGGGAGGCACCACGGCCGAAACGGTGGCGGCAGCGATTGAACGCGCGATTCGAAAAGCCCCGCCCGAGATTATGCTGAACTTCCCTGCAATGCGTCCCGTGTTCATCTTCCGGGATATGTTTCCGCGTCTTGGTGAGATGCTGATTCTCGCGACGACTTTGAAGTTCCTGAAACGAGCCGCTTCCATCAGGAAGTAGCCTGTCACGGTATTACATCGTCCAGCAGCGCGATACTGACAACTTTCTCCAGTCGCACGTGAACGGTCTTGCGATTCGGCTGAATGCCATGGACTCGGGCGTCTCTGACATAAACCTCGCGCGTGGTTGTTGAGTCGCGAAGATCATGCACATCCGCCCCGCGCAGGATCAATGTTTTGTCGCGAAGTTCGTGCAATCGCCCTACGTAAACATACGGCGATTCTACGTCAATCACGACGTTCTTTCCGATGAATTCTTCCACCGACGATTCCTCAGCAAATTCATGTTACGATGCTGTCTGGTCAGCCAGATTCAGACGACAAGGAACTTGAGCCTTGATTCCATTTATCAAGATGCACGGCTGTGGCAATGATTATGTGTTTCTGGACTGCTTCAGCAATCCAGTTCCCAAAGATCCTTCCACCCTCGCGGTCAATATCAGTGATCGGAATTGCGGCGTGGGCGGCGACGGTTTGGTGTTAATGATGCCACCTGAATGCAGCAATGCGGTGGCTCGCATGCGAATGTTCAATTCGGATGGCTCCGAAGGATCCCTTTGCGGGAATGCACTTCGTTGTATGGCGATGTGGTTGCATCAGTCCGGACTTGCCGGTCCCGAATTTCGCATCGCCATGTCCGATCGCTTAATGCCAGTGCGGATTCTGCATTCCGATGGGCAGCACCGAGTTGCTCAAGTTCGGATTGAGGTGGGGCCTCCAGTTGTGCAGAACCCGCTGGTGGCGGAAAAAGCGATGTTCGTTCGGAAGGTCGAACTGAGCAATCTACTACTGCCGGATCTTAGTCATCCTCCCGTGTTTGTTTCCATGGGGAACCCTCACACGATCTTGTTCGTTCGTTCTCTTGATGCGTTGGATTTTTTTACGCTCGGGCCAGCCATTGAGTGCCATCCCGAATTTCCCAGCCGCACGAATGTCGAGTTCGTGGAAATTCAAAGTGGCCAGGCAGAAACGTCGCCCAGAGCTAAAGTCCGCGTCTGGGAAAGAGGCTCCGGAGAAACCATGGCCTGCGGGTCCGGAGCCTGCGCTGTTGCGGTCGCCGGCGTGGCCAGTCGGCTTCTCGCGGATTCCGTCCCCATTCAAATTGAAATGCGCGGAGGAAATCTGGTTGTGATCTGGGATCAGTTCAACAGCGTGTTTCTTGAAGGCCCGGCCGAAGAAGCCTTTCGAGGATTCTTTCCCGTGGACATTGGTTAAGCCCGTTACCGGCAACTCATTTCGCGAACGTCTCTACGCGTTGGCTGCCGCTACGCTGGCTTTCATTTTACTGAGCCCGGTCTTCGCAACTTCCAGAGCATCCTGTTTCCAATAGTCGCGATTGAACAGCTCCAGGGATAGAGTAATCTCGCGGCCGTGACCGCCGATTGCGTTCAGAATCTTTGACATCGGAGCAATGCCGTCTCCTGGATAGACTCGATGCGAATCGTTCATCTCAGTTCTCTCAGGCGTGGCTGGATAGTCGTTGACGTGAAAGACCTGCAGAGCATTGTCGCTGAACAAATCCAGGCCGGTAAAGGCGGATCCACCTTTGAAGATGTGATAGATGTCAAGAAGCAGGCAGGCTTTCGGATGTCCGGTTTCTCCGATCACAAACATGACCTCGCCCAGTCGTGAAAGATTCTTCGAGAAGCCCCAGACCTCAAGCTGCGGTACGACGCCGGTTTGATCTCCAAGATCCTGGAGTGCTCGAAAGCGCTCCGCTGCGGCGAACAGATCGATCTTCGGGCTGTCGGCTTGGTGCGCTCCGACAGGCGGAGCAGCGATGCGAGTTCCTCCGATTTCGCGAAGCATGTCCATGTCTCGTTTTGCTTCTTCCAGAGCCTCCTTCCGCTTCGTCTCGTCATCAACAATCCATTGCGCAAACCCGATAGAGCTGTCGACGGTCAGGCCTGCATCGGAGATGCGTTTTGCGAGATCAGACAGCTTTCCGCCCTTCTCCACGAATTGTCGCAGGGTGGGAATCCACGGCTCGATCCCGTCGTATCCCGCGGCGGCCGCGACATCAACCTCTTTTTCGATCCCCAGCTCCTGTCCACGAATCGTGCTGGTATTCAGACAGTAGCGAAACCCACTTTTGGCGTCCTGAGGAGCGTTGAGAACAGGACGCGGCATCGGAGCAGCGTGCGAAACAGCAGCTCCCAGGCCAGAGGCAGCAGCGGCGGATAGAAATAGACGGCGATCGACGGACATGCGAAAACCCCGGAATTCTGCGGAACTCAGATGGAATGGAAAAGTATGCCGAAAGTAGCGGACGCAACGAAAAATTGGAAACGTCCGTCGGCCCGGAAGCGACGCGTCGAGTTAATTCTCACGCATTTGGCCGACTTTGCTGCTCCAGCCTCACGAATCAGAGTCCGGCTCCTGAGGTTCCGATTTTGACACTTGAACCGCCGGCCTTTGGAGCTACCTTTGACGACCTGACTTTCATAAGGCATCAACAACCTGGAGTCGAGGCCGAGCAATCGGCGGCATAACTGAGGCCAATTATTCGTGAAGCTGGCGTGGCATTTCAGCAAAGTGAATCCACGGTTTAAAAACCGTGAAGCAACGCAGGGGGAATTCTTCTCCAGCGATACCGAACTGCGCGCGTTTGTGCGTGAAGCGGTGCAGAATTCACTCGACGCCAGACGTCCGGGATGCAACGGGCCCGTTTCCATCCGCATCTATGTGTCGGGGACTGAAGGTGCCTTAAGTGCCGAGTCTGCAAAGAGATATTTTCGCGGGGGCTGGGATCATTTTCATGCTGAAGGCAGCGGGCTCCGTGATGCTCCTGGCAAGGATGACTCCTGTCCGTTTATCGCCTACGAAGACAGTGGGACAACCGGCCTGACTGGTGATACCGAACAGTTTCACGAGGTTCCGGGTGTTCGTAATCCGTTCTATTATTTCTTCCGCGCCGAGGGGCAATCGAACAAGCTGGAGACTGGTCGAGGTCGCTGGGGACTTGGGAAGTTCGTGTTTCCTCGCAGCAGCGCGATTCGCAGCTTCTTTGGGCTGACGGTTCGATACGATGATCAAAAGAGGTTGCTCGTCGGGCAGTCGATTTTGCGGTCGCACCATGTTGATGACAAGAGCTACACGCCCGATGGCTGGTTTGGAGAGAAGCCTGAGAAAGATGAAGCTGCTGCTCCCGTGGATGATCGGCAGTTCATCGATCAGTTCGAAGAAGATTTTTGTCTCGAACGTCGTCAGGATCCGGGACTGTCATTGGTCGTGCCGTTCTGTGATCTGACATGGACGCCGGATGCCATCGTCGAATCAATTCTGCAGGATTATTTCTACGTCATCCTGCGTGATGAACTGGTCGTTACTGTCGAAGGCGCGAATACTCAAACGGTCCTGAATTCACGCACGATGGCCGGTATCTTGAGTGCCGCCAGTGAAACGGTCCGCCAGCCTCTGAAGCCGCTGTTTGATCTGACGCGATGGATTCTGACTAAGCAAGCCGCGAATTCTCAAATGAACCTGCGTGCTGCGGGTGTTACTTGCCAGACGAAGTGGAATCAGAAATCCATTCCGCCAGATGTCTTCCATTTGATCCGTCGATCGTTTGTGGATTCAGGTCGATTGGCGTTGCGAGTCCCTGTCGATGTTCAGCATCGCAGTGGTGTTCTGAAGGCAACGCATTTTGATATCTACCTGGAGAAGGCTGAGGGCTCTCTGCAGAAGCGGCCCATGTTTATTCGCGATGGAATTATCATCTCCGATGTTCGCAGTCGGCTGATTCGCGATCTGGTCGCCATCGTAACGATTGATGATCCTCCGCTGACCGAGTTTCTCGGTGATGCTGAGAACCCGGCTCACACGGAGTGGCATGAAGAGACGTCTCACTTCAAAGGCAAGTACGTCAACGGCGCCGCGACACTGCGGTTCATTCGCAACTCGGTTGCTGATCTCTGTCAGATCCTGACAGAAGCAGTGGAGGACGAAGATCCGGAGATGTTGCTGGATGTCTTCTCTGTGGGGCTCGCATCATCCGATTCAAACCAAAAATGGACGGTCGAGTTTGCTTCGATGACCAGTCGCTCGTCCGCGAAAAGCGAGGATGGCACCGCTCGTTTGCAGAAGCTCAAGACGAAAATCCGCCACCCACGTTCGTGGCGATTGACTCGCAAGGCCGGTGGGTTTCGCCTTTCTGGTCGTCCACAGCCTGAGGAAATCAATTGCGGTATCGAAGTGCTGATTGCTTACGATCGCCGCAGCGGAAGTGCTCTGCGGAAGTATTCAATAACAGACTTCCAGCTCGATCATGATCCGATCGTGATTCAGGCTGAAGGTGTTCATGTCGAGATACCGGAACCGAATCGGCTGGTGGTCTATCCGGAACAGGATTCATTCGAAGTTCTGGTCACCGGTTTCGATCCGAATCGTGACCTCTTTCTTCAGGCCCGTACGAGCAAATCTCTCACTCGATTCCGCCCGATCCGAGAAGCTCTTACGTTTGAGTAGCCGAGGCATCAATGCGTGTTTGCACTCAGCAACATCCGCTTGCTGCGTGTCTCGACTGCCATCTACTGTTTTCTTTTTGAACCGGCGTCGCAGGAGTTGCCCTGGCGGCGAAAGAGCATTGCGACTGATCAGCCCCCGCGTACTTCGAGCGGCTACATTCCGGGATTTGTTCGGACGGTTCGCTTGCAGTTGCAGAGTACACGTACCATTGCTTTGCTGAAGCGTTCTCTGGTGGTTTTATCGACAACGCGTTAAAAGTCGTAGATTAGTAAATCAAAGTCGAGCAATCTGCTGTTGGAAGTGCGTCACTTTGCATGACCGTATTCCAAGAAATACGTCGAACCCTATTCCCATCGGAGTAGTCCACGGAAATTTACTCAGACACATTTGCTTA
>CANHVD010000032.1 GCA_947463775.1 Planctomycetaceae bacterium
GCCGTTAAACGAAAACGATCAATAGACGACTCAATCAACACCCCTTTGACGCGTTCCGGCTGATTAATTCAACACGCCGTCACGCCACCGGCAGAGGATGTGCCGGGCTACCAGCGCTAACTAAAACGCGCCACCTCGAAAAGCGTCAGTGAGAGATCGTTGTTTGCGGATTAGCTGCCTGATTCCCGCAGCATGGTGCCAATACTGAACACACAGATCCCGGCCAGAAGAGAAATCGGCATCACAATCAGGCGAAATCCGTAGAACAGCTGAAAGATGATAATCGCCGGGAGCATTGACAGCGCCGCGAGCTGCATCAATAGTCCGACAGTCTGTTTCATCGCAGGGATCCGGGAGTCTCTTTGGGGTGTAATTCCGAACGACCAGTCTGCGGACTCATGGGTCTAAATTCAATGGGGCGACCGCCAATCATCGCGATCGGGAATTGTGTTCGCTCTCGCATGACTTGCCTTTGAGGCTCACGGGGTAACAATATAGCCAACGCGGGTTCAGACTTCGCTTGGGTCGAAGTATCAATTGAACCGGTAGAAAGTCCATCCGTTTTTAAGCTTTGGAGTACACGTATGAAATTTTGGAGTTCCGTTGCAGTTGCAATGACTGTTGCTTGTTTTTCCGCAGGAGTAGCCATGGCTGCAGATTCCGTTCATGAATTTAAGGCAAAGTCGATCGACGGCAAAGAAGTCGACCTGAAAGAGTACAAGGGCAAAGTGTTGCTGATCGTGAACGTCGCCAGTGAATGCGGCCTGACACCTCAGTACGAACAACTGCAGGCCTTGCACGAAAAGTACGGCGACAAGGGATTGGTTGTTATCGGCTTTCCATGCAATCAGTTCGGTGGCCAGGAACCGGGATCAGAAAAGGAAATCGTGAAGTTCTGTTCTGACAATTACAAAGTCACGTTTCCAATGATGAGCAAGATTGAAGTCAACGGCGACGGCCAGACGGCTCTTTACAAGTATCTCAAAAGCCAGGATCCAGGCTTTGATTACCTGAAAGAAGACAAAGACCGAGCGACCAAGAAGGAAAAGATCAGCTGGAACTTTGAAAAGTTCGTGGTTGGCAAGGACGGCAAAGTTGCCGGTCGCATCAGCCCTCGCACCAGCCCGGATGACGCTGACGTGCTCGCTGTGATTGATGCTGAATTGAAGAAGTAGTTGTTTGGTGAAAAGATATCTTGGCTCGGCTTGCTGTGATGATTTCATACAGCATCGCCGAGCCAATTTCGTTTAATCGTTTTGCGTTGCGTAGGCACGCCGCTCGGTCGGCGGGCGTTTTTGTCGCGGCCATGATTCAGAGCGGTTTCGTTGTGCGGTTGTCGACAACGGTGGATGGGTTTCGTTGCGGTTGATTGTCAAAGTCGGTGCTGTCTGTCGAGCTCATCTTTACCCACATCTTTAGGGTGAATTCTGCATTCGGCACCAACGCGACCATAATTGCATGATGCAGTGTTTCTGTTGCGACCAGTTGCGATTGGGCCCCCGCTCGACCCTGCGTCGGTGGAGCGCCGGTTTGGGAACTACCAGCGAACTGAAAGCCAGTACCCGGCCCCCTTCGGCTTCATGCCGATGGAGCCAAGGTTTGACAACTATTTGGCTACAATTCTGGACACTGCCACGATTGAGGCAATCCTTCGAAAACAACCGGCGGACGCCCGCCCTCACTTCACACTGTACCGTGACGAGTTGTCAAACCAGCGGTCCACCGGCGTAAAGCCGGATGGGGCCGAGTCGATAGTTTGGTTTGCTCTGTAGTTTCCAAACCTTGGCTCACCCGGCGTAAAGCCGGGTTGGGCCGAGCCTTGCATGTCGCCCCCTCTCGTGTCGATCGAAATCCCGGGACCGAATTACCGAGAGAAGGCTGTATGACTACAAGGCGTTTCCTGAAACGATGTGGGTAAAGATGAGCTCGGCAAGGAGGACCTACCGAAATCGCCAACTGTACCCCAGATGCATGGAGTGCACACATTCCGGTCGGCGGAGCGACCGGTCTACGGTACCCCCGTCGCTCCGTCGACGGGAGTTGCCTCTGCGGGCGGCGTCAGTTCTTCTGCCGGCAGCGGCCAGGGCTTCATGGCGGGGTCGATGATGGTGTTGAGTTTCCAGAGGCCGTCGATTTGGATTATGTCGAGTTCCAGCGGCGGTTGATCGGGCGAAGCTGGCTGAAGCCGATACTTCATCTGCGTGTTGTCGCCAACAGAGTCAGCGTGGGCCGGGATTTCCTCGAGCTTACCCCACAAAGCACTGCCAAATGCGTCTGGGCTTCCACCAAATCGTGTGGAGAGAATCGGAGGCATCAGATTCCATGGACTCTTCTCCATAATTTCTTTACCGAGCTCAATCGCCACTCTGCGACGGTCTCCGCGGCTCAGAGTTTCTGTAGGAAGTTCAATTGCTTCTTGCCAGGTACTAAACAAGTCCTCAAGAGGGAGATTAGGCGTCGATCGAATGATCCGCACTTCGTCGCCGGAGTAACGCATCTTCGGATTCGCTGCTTCCCCCGACTCTGGATTGACCAGCAGGCATCCGATCATCATCTCCCCCAGCCACTCATTGCGAGCGTCTTCAGTCATGCAGTTCAGGGCCGTTTGAAATCGCCCGTCGGCCATGGCTTGGCGGAAGGCTTCAACGACCGCGCGGGGTGAGTCTGCCTGACGCCGCAGATAAAGACGTGCTTGCTGCTGAAGTTGTTCGAGTGAACCAAGGGAGTCGATCTTCCATTTGTCCTGGTCTATTCTGAAACAAACGGGTAGATCTGAATCAACGAGCGACGCAACAACTTTCGTCTCAGGATCAGTCTCAGAGATCTTCACGTCTTTCAATGCGAATTTCTGAGGCTCGAAGGGCAGTTCACAGGCTGAAAGGTCGGCAATCGCCAACATGAATCGAGCCTGGATTTTTTCAGGCGGATTCTCGGTGCAGAACACGGCCAGCAGTTGTTCCATGTCTGCAATGTTGGAGGTCGCCAGCTTGTTACGAAGAATGTCAAACTCCTCCATAGACGCCGGGTCAACTGTGCTGAGGTGTTTCGTTCGCTCAATTGCGTCGTTTCGGATTTCAATACGTCGTTTTGCCAGCTCGGGCGAAAGGCCAGATTGAGCTTCCTGGGCCCTTGCTTCAGCTTCCAGCAGCCAGCGTAACCGGCCAGCCGTTGTAAAGCTCTCCGACGCGACAAGCCATGCCCCTTTTTGGTACGAATCAAGAACATCCGGGAGGAGGCGACTTAGAGGCCTCGCCAACTGCACCAACATGAGCGACTGTAGTTCTTCCGGAGACATCACCATGTCGAACTTCCATTGGCCCGCTTCACGACGAAATGCCACGTTTACGCGACGCGAGGCATCGGCAGAGACGAGAGTTCCGCTGCCGACATCGCCGCTGACCTGGAGATCACTCAACGCCAAGGATGACAGACTAAACCGATCCCGACAGTCGATCATGCTTGTCGACAGGAACGTCTTGCTGAATTCTTCCGACAGCAGTTCCGTCGCTTGAGAGAATATCTCTCTCACATCTTCAGGTTTGGCAACGCAGGCCTGGGCGATCAGTCGGTCGAATGCGGCACTACGCATCACGGCAAGATCCGATGCTTCAAACGACACGAAATTCGGCACAAGCGCCCGCATCTCAGCTTGTGCATCTTCCTGTGCTGCGGGGAAGTCTGGTGGTCTTCCCAATAGGTTGGAAGGCTCATTAAGTCCATACCGTGCCCAGCAGACCCTTCCGGTATGAGTAAAACAGTCGGTCAACTTCTGCCAGTCTTTGTTCGCATACGCCGCCTGCACGTTCCCAAAAACAGCTTCGATTTCCGCGTGTTGTTTCGAGACGTGCGTTTGCTTGAGCCGTTCGAGCAGGCGTTCGTTGGAACCGATGGCGTCGATTTTCCATTGCCCGTTCTCGCGTTGGAAGCGGATGGGCACTGGCGGCTTGTTGGGAATCGTGAGCGTTGCTGAGGCTGTGTCGCCTGTTTCTGTGTAGGATGAGACTTCGCCGTGGATCAGATCGAATGCGTGTTCCGGATCATGCATAGCAGCCTTAATCAACAAGCCAAGTATAAATCTGTCTACTAATCGGTCGTTTTTCAACTCCTCCGCGGTTCTTTGAATGGTGATATCAACGTCGGTCAAAGGCACCTTCTGCAAGACCGTAATGACCTTTTCAAATTGCGAATGCAGACCCGAAAATCCTTGGCCCTGATCGGCCATGTGAAAGCCGATCATTTCTCGAAGACCAGCAGACTCGCCCGCCTCCTCAAACAACTGCTGCACCAAAGAATCAACGAAGATCGTCTTCGATTCCAGATTGCCGCGCTTGAGCTGGGCACGTATGAGATCCATACTGACGAGCGAATCGAGAAACTCACGAGTCATCGCCCCAGCAGTGAAGTAATTGTCGAGCTTCATCCAATCCTTTGCCTGATACGTCGCTCGGGTATTGGCAACCGCCATCCATGGGCCGGGTTCGCGGTAGAAGCGTTGGAGGGCGGATGGCAGCTCCGGGGCTTTGTCACTTGGCCTCGAGAACCTCGCATGGACCGACCATTCAAACCAGCGTCCGTTCCGAGTGATGCTGATCCGGAGTGGATACTGCCGAGATTCCCAACCAAGAATTCCCGGCCCTGCTCCGGGTTTTACCCCGTGAATGCTGGTGTTGATCCCCGTCATCTCACCCATCCCGGGTATGTCGCCAGAGCCCATCATGGAACCTGAGTCATCACTTTGTCCTTCGGTTGTGTAAAGGTTCAACCGGTCACGAAATTCCTTCTGAGTCTCCACCGAGACAGCATCATCGAGCTTCGTCCACATGTCGTTCTCAATCGCTCGCAGTTGATCACGGAACGCACTGATCTCGGTTGTCTGTACGCCGTTAGCATCCACAGAGACAATCGAATGCAGGGCTTCTTCCTTGAGGTAGCGTTCGTGAGTTTCTTTCAGGATCTTGTTGACGGCGGCACGTTGCTGGTCGGTGAGGTCAATCAATCGAGGATTGAGCTCGGGCTCGGGAGGCGAGTTTCCGAAAAGTTCGCTTGCGAAGACTATCGCCGGGCCGAAGTCAGGGGGTGTCGCTGAATTCGACAGGCCCATCCCGCCGGGCATTCCACTCATGCCCATCATCGCGTCGCCGCCCGCTCCACTCATCATTCCACTCCCAGCATCCGATCCGCTGTCCATGCCAGCCATCGGATTCTGGTCCATTGATCCATCGGCCGCTCGCCTCGCTTGAGCCGCTGCAATTTCCTTCTGGACATAGTCATTCGCAGCCTGGCGTTCGCGCTCGCTGACCTGGGCCATCGCATGAGAACGTTGGCGAGCCTCCAATGAAAAGTAGAGTACGGTCGCTAAAACCGGGGTAACGAGCACTCCGGCGATGAACCCAGCGACTCCTCTTCCAATCCAGCGACGACGAGCTGGAAAAGCGAAAGGATTGGTCATCGCGTTGGGTGAACTGAGCGCCTCCACATCCGTTTTCACCTGACTCGCCTGCTGATACCGGCGGTCGGGTTCTCGGGCCAGAGCCCTCAACACCACTTCATCCAGTCGTGCATCTGTTTCAGCTCGCTCGGACGGCGGAGAGAAACGCCCCAGCGGCAATTCACCTGTGAGCAGTTCGTAGAAGACGACGCCCATGGAATAAATGTCGGCTCGATGATCAATACCGGGCAGGCCTTCGATTTGTTCCGGGGCCATATAAGCCGGCGTGCCCATCAGTTGATGAGTTCTCGTCAGAGTCGGCATCGTGGGTGATTGGCCGAGCAATCTGGCCAGGCCGAAGTCCGCGATTTTGACTCGGCCGCGTTTGTCGATGAGGATGTTTTCCGGCTTGATGTCGCGATGGACGACACCTTCGTCATGAGCGAACTGCAGTGCGTCACACAACTGCCCGACGATGGCGAGCGTTTCCTTCGAGGCCAGTTTTTTGATCGGTTCGGCTCGCAGAGCCTGTCGCAGAGTAACTCCGTCGATGAATTCCATCAGCAGAAAGTAGATGCCGTCGCGTTGGCCAAATTCGTACACCGTGACGATGTGCGGATGACTAAGCGATGCCAGCAACCGAGCTTCTCGCAGGAATCGTTCGGTGAATCCCGCGTCCGCGGCCATCTCACCGGGCAGCACTTTTAACGCGGCGATGCGATCGAGTTCTTTCTGCCGAACTTTGAAGACCGCTCCCATGCCGCCGACGCCGAGCAGCTGCTGGATCTCCAGATGCGGAAACGCGGCGGTAAGTTGTTCAATCTCCGGCGGCTTCCAGGCGACTCGCGGCCCGCCGCCATAGGTCGAGCTTTTCATGCCCTGCTGCATCAAACACGCCGGGCAAAACGTCTGGCCGTTGCTGGTGAGCAGTTCGCCGTTGCAGGTTGGGCAGGTGGTGGTCATGGGATTTATCCTGGCGAACGTAGGTTGGACATTCTTGTCCGACGGTTTAACTGGTCTGGCGGTTTGGCGACGGGCAGGAGTGCCTATCCTACTTCAGGGGGCGTGTTAAACAAACGCGATCCTATTGCAGTGAGTCCCGGGGTCGTCTAGTATCAGAAGAAGTGTCTCCGAGCGAACGTTACATGTTTTTTTGAATTTGCGGCGGCGAAAGGTTCTCGTCAAATGACATCCTCCGCTGCCTCACATGCACGGCCTCGAAGATTCGCGACGACTCGCTGGAGCCTGATTCAGCAGGCGACTCAGGGGAACGAAGCGCCCGCACGTGCCGCTCTGGAAGAGCTTTGTCAGGCTTACTGGCTTCCGGTTTATGCGTTTATGCGGCGACAGACTCGTGATGTTCATGAAGCACAGGACTGGACACAGGGCTTTCTCGCCAGTCTGCTGTCACGAGATTCGTTTGCTCAACTGAGCCCGGAACGCGGTCGATTTCGTTCGTTTCTGTTGGCGGCAGCTCGGAATTTTTCCAGTAACGAACGAGGCAAAAAGAACGCTGTTGTTCGAGGTGGCCAGATCGTCCTGCAGTCGCTCGATTATGAACATGGCGAACAGCGGCTGGCACGAGAGCTTGCAACGACGGCGACAGCAGAGAGTTTGTTTGAGCGTCAATGGGCTCACGCGGTTCTTGATCGAGTGTTACAGCAACTTCGCGAAGAATATTACTCCACGGAACGACATGCACTCTTCGATGCTCTCGTGGGAAACCTGGGCGGCGCTGCGAATGAAGGTTCGCTGACGGTCTCGGCGGAGAAATTGCAAATGAGTCCCGAGGCGATCCGAGTCTCGTTACATCGCCTGCGAAAAAGATATCGTGCTCTGCTGCGAAATGAGATCTCTCAGACGACGAACACCCCAGCGGAAGTTGAAGACGAGATTCGCCATTTATTTCTGACACTCGCGCAGAACTGAGTTCTGCGATCGAGATATGCAGTCTGACACAGAGTCCCTTCTCCCCTCGGGGGAGAAGGTGGCCGATAGGCCGGATGAGGGGGCAACATGGCGTCGGCCAGTTAGTATCGAACCAGGTCATCGGCGGTGGTCAGGCCGAGTTGCTGAACAAGTTCCTGCGCCTTTGTCACCATCATTTTGAGTTCGCTCTGCAATGCCAGGAACTGCCAGCCTTCGCTGATGCGGTGTTGAATCTCAGTCACGCTTTGGCAATGAATACCGACAGGAGTGCCGGTCTTCTTGCCCGCGGCCAGTACTCGTTGCAGCATGGCTTCGAACTCTTCCGGAGTCGGTTCGGTGCCGTCAGGTTTCTTCATTTGCCAGAACAAATCGTTTGGTCCCACGAAGATCGCATCGACGCCCGGCAGGCTGTAAATGGCTTCCGCATTCTCAACGCCTTCAGGTGATTCTGTCTGCAGGATCACCAGAATCTCGTCATTCGCACGACGATAGTATTCGCCGGTCGGAGTCTGGAAATTCTGAGCCGGAATGCTGCCCCCAATGGATCGATTTCCCTGGGGAGGATACTTGGCTGCAGCGATTGCGATCTTCGCCTGCTCCACGGTATTCACCATCGGAATAACAACTCCAAAGGCACCGCCGTCCAGAACTCGCTTGATCAAATCATGGTCACCTCGAGGAACACGGGCCAGCGGCACGCATCCCGCATCGGCGATGACAGCAAACATCATCGAAGCCATCTGCCAATCGATCGGAGAATGTTCCAGATCGACTGTCAGCCACGGAAAACCGGTCTTCGCCATCAAGCGGGCTGTAAAGACGTCACCAAACGACAACCAGGTTCCAACCTGAGGTTGTCCTGCAGCCAGAGCCGCTTTGACAGGATTGGTTTTCATTGGAGTTTCTTACTTTCGTCGGTGGAGTATGCGTTGTGTAAAAGCCTGTAAACCAGCGGGGTAAACCCTAATGATATGGACTTAGGCTCGACTTATCAGAATGGGCTTTTCCAGCGGTGTGAAAAACATCCTATTGCAACTAGATTCAGTGGGACAACGGTCGTTCTGATTTCGCCTCTACGCTACGAAACACAACCCGAAACAACGGCCCCAAACTTGCGCAATCCCAGGCTATTCCGGTTCAATCACAATCAACAGGTCACCGGTTTCGACTCGCCGACCTGGTTGCACGAGGACATCGCCGATCTTGCCATCGAGTTCCGCGTTGATCATCGTTTCCATCTTCATGGCTTCAAGAGCCAGCAGTTTCTGGCCCTTCTTGACTCGATCACCGACCTTCACGGCCACTGTCACGACCATGCCGGGCATCGTCGCTCCAACCTGACCTGAAATCGCAGGATCAGCCTTGATGCTGGTTTCCCCGGTCGCTTCGGCAGAATGGTCGGCCACGGTGATTTCTCGAGGCTGACCATTGAGTTCGAAGAAGACCGTGCGAGTTCCATCCGCATGAGCATCGCTGACAGTCAACAGCTTGATGATCAGAGTCTTCCCCGGCTCGATATCAATCGTGACTTCTTCGCCAGTCTCCAGACCAAAGAAGAATGTCGGCGTCGGGAAGATACTGACGTCTGAGAACTGCTGTTGATGCTTCACGAACTCTTCATAGACGCGTTCGTACAACAACCACGAGATCACTTCCTGCCCCGTGGGTTCTCGCTCCATCAGCTCGGCTACCTTCTTCTTCGCAGCGTCCATATCGGCCGGAGGCAGAGTTTCCCCGGGGCGTCCGACGAACTCTTTCTTGCCCAGCAGAACCCGCTTCTTCACGGCGTCCGGAAAACCACCCGGCGGCTGGCCCATACCGCCGCTGATCAGATCGATCACGCTGCCCGGAAACGCGATGTCGCGATCCGGATTGAGCACATCTTCACAGGTGAGGTTGTTGGCCAGCATGAACAGCGCCATGTCGCCGACGGACTTGCTGGTTGGAGTCACTTTCACAATATCGCCGAACAACTGATTCACTTCGGCGTAAATGCGGCAAGCTTCCGGCCAGCGATCGGCGAGACCCAATGCACGAGCCTGTTCAAAGAGGTTCGTGTACTGACCGCCCGGCATTTCATGACGATAAAGGTCGGCCGTAGCGGCCAAGGCAACGCTCTCGAATGGCGTGTAGAAGTCCCGAGTCGCGCGCCAGTATTCGGCGATCGAATCCAGACGATCCGAATCCAGTTGAGTATCTCGTGCATCGAACCGCATCATTTCCACGAGCGTGTTCAGATTCACCTGTGAAGTTCCGCCGGACATCGGAGCCATCGCTGCGTCAGCGATGTCGAGCCCAACCTTGCTGCCTTCCAGAATTGAAGCCGCCTGAATTCCGGCGGTATCGTGAGTATGGAAGTGGATCGGAATCCCAATTTCCTGTTTCAGCGTTTTGATCAGCTGAGACGCCGCGGCTGGCTTACACAGGCCCGCCATATCCTTGATCGCCAGGATATGAGCACCCATCTTCTCCAGTTGCTTGGCCAGATCGACATAGTACTTCAAGTTGTACTTGTTACGTTTTGGGTTGGTGATATCCCCGGTGTAGCAGATCGCGGCTTCGCAGATCGCTCCCGTGTTGACGATCGCATCCATCGCGACGCCCATGTTCGGCAGCCAGTTGAGGCAATCGAAGACTCGGAAGACATCAATCCCCGCATCGGCCGCTTCTTTGACGAAGACCTGCACGATGTTATCAGGATAGTTTGTGTAGCCGACCGCATTGGAAGAACGCAGCAGCATCTGGAACAGAATGTTGGGAACTCGTTCACGCATCTGAACAAGTCGCTGCCACGGGCATTCCTTCAGGAAACGCATCGTCGTATCAAACGTCGCACCGCCCCACATTTCCAGACTGAACATGTTGGAACAATGATGGGCGTAGGCGTCGGAAACCTCCAGCAAATCGAAGGTTCTCATGCGAGTCGCCAGCAGAGACTGATGAGCATCACGGAAGGTCGTGTCTGTAATCAGCAGTTGCTTCTGCTCGGTCACCCACTTTGCGAAGCCAGTTGCTCCCAGCTCCTTGAGCTTATCGCGAGTTCCCTTTGGCGGTGCAACTCCACGCGGCACGGCAGGGACTGGCGCAGCCTCGGTTCGCAGCGATTTCGGTCGCCCTTTCACGAGACTGTTACCGTTCACGATGGTCTCGGCAAGGAAGGACAGTAGTCGAGTCGCACGGTTCTTGCGAACATCAAACTGGAACAGCTCCGGAGTCTCATCGATAAATCGAGTCGTGCAGTCACCGTTAACAAATGTCGGGTGATTCATCACCTTGGCAAGGAACGGAATGTTGGTCTTCACGCCGCGAATACGGAATTCCTTCAGCGTACGGTCCATGCGATGAATCGCGTCGATAAAGCGGCGTCCGCGAGTTGTCACTTTGGTCAGCAGCGAATCATAAAACGGATTCACCACCGCACCTGAAAACGCGCTGCCGGCGTCGAGTCGAATGCCCATGCCGCCGGATGAACGGTAATGTGTCACGCGGCCGTAGTCCGGCATGAAATTGTTGGCCGGGTCTTCCGTTGTGACGCGGCATTGAACTGCGAAACCGTTGGTCTTGATTTCCTTCTGATCTCCCAGACCGATTTCTTCGTCGGCCAGTTTCATTCCCTGAGCAACCAGGATCTGGCACTTCACGATATCGATGTTGGTGATCTCTTCCGTCACCGTGTGCTCGACCTGAATACGAGGATTCACTTCGATGAAGTAAAACTTTTCAGCATCGACGTCGACCAGGAACTCGACGGTTCCGGCACACGAGTAATTGACCGCTTTGCCAATCTTCACGGCGGCATCCAAAATGCCGTCTCTCAGAGCCACCGACAGATTCGGAGCCGGAGCCAATTCAACGACTTTCTGATGCCGACGCTGAACGGAACAGTCACGTTCAAACAGATGCACGAGGTTGCCGTGTTCGTCACCCAGCAGTTGCACTTCGATATGCTTGGCACGGGCGATGAATTTTTCAATAAAGACATCCGCGCAACCGAAGGCGGTTCGGGCTTCGTTGCGAGCTGACTCGAACGCCTGATCAAAATCGGCGACGGTCTTGACGGCACGCATGCCACGCCCGCCGCCACCTTTGGCGGCCTTGATCATGACCGGGAAGCCAATTTCAGTGGCTTTGGCTCGGGCTTCGGAGACGGATTCGATCGAATCCTTTGTTCCGCCCAGCACGGGAACATTTGCCTGCATCGCAATACTTCGCGCGGCGGTCTTGTCGCCGAGTGATTCGAGGCAATCGACGGACGGCCCAACGAACTTGATGCCGGCTTCTTCGCAGGCCCGAGCGAATTCGGGGCGTTCAGAAAGGAATCCATAGCCTGGATGGATCGCATCGACACCAATTTCTTTGGCGAGTGCGACGATGGCCGGGATATCCAGGTACGAGCGAATCGGTTCGCCCGGTTTGCCAATGCGATAAGCTTCGTCCGCTTTGAATCGATGCAAAGCGTACCGGTCTTCATGAGAATAGATCGCGACCGTGCGAATTCCGAGTTCTGTAGCACTTCGAAACACTCGAATAGCGATTTCAGAACGATTAGCAACCAGCAGCTTTTTAATTGTAGGCATGAATTCTCGAACCACAAAAGACTGTATCGACGATGTCGAACGGCCGTGAAAATCCCTGATTTTCGGAGCATCACTTTTCACGGAGTGCCACAACATAACCCAAGTTCGAACGACAATCCACCTGCGACGTAAAGAGTTGCAAGGCCCAACATGAGAAGTGAGAAATGGTCGGGCGGATACGCAGCGATTTGCCTGAAAAAAGACATTCACGAGCCTTCACGCTTGCGAACCGAAGATTCGGTATACTCCCCCGATGCCGAATTCAAGCTGGCTCAATTTTTCAGGAAAATATGCCCATGAGTGACCAGAACTGCTGCCTGATTTGCGGGAAATCGAAACGCCATCTGGTCCCGGGGAATCTGGTGAGAACGGCGATTGCGAAACTGATTCAGGGCAATCACCCGGAATGGAACGACCAGAGTTTTATTTGCCTCGACGATCTGAACCAGTTCCGCTCCCAGTATGTTGCACAGATTCTGGAGGTGGAAAAGGGGGAGCTTACTTCGCTCGAGAACGACGTTCTGAAGAGTCTGGCAGATCAGGAGTTGATCTCCGAAAACACGAATGCCGAAATTGAGGCGTCACGCAGTTTCGGAGAACGTTTGGCAGATCGCATCGCCAGTTTCGGCGGAAGCTGGTCATTTCTGATCGCGTTTGGATTCGCGATGTTCGTGTGGATTGCTTTCAACAGCTTGTCGGCATTCGGGAAACCTGTCGATCCGTTTCCTTTCATCCTGTTGAATCTGATCCTGTCCTGTCTCGCATCTGTTCAAGCTCCGGTCATTATGATGAGTCAGAACCGTCAGGAAGCCAAAGACCGTGTTCGAGCCGAGCATGACTATCGAGTCAACCTGAAAGCTGAACTCGAAATTCGTCAACTGCATTCGAAGCTCGATATGTTGTTAACGCATCAGTGGCAGCGACTTCTGGAAATTCAGCAGATTCAAACGGAACTGATTCAGCAACTTGCATCACGAGAAGACCCTGTCGATCGGAAACCGGATGCGAGTTAGTCGGCGTGAGGATTGTTTTGCGGGCGACATTGCGACAGTCCGGTTTCCGTAGCCGTTTGATTGAGGAGTGTCGATTTATCAGGAAACGCATTCATGGCATTATTTGACGCGGCGATCATTGGTGGAGGTATCGTCGGACTGGCGACCGCGTGGCAGTTGACGCGACTGAAGCCTGACTGGAAAGTTGTGGTGATCGAGAAGGAGTCGACGCTCGCATTTCATCAGACCGGACGTAACTCGGGCGTGATTCATTCGGGCATCTATTATCGTCCGGGTTCGCTGCGAGCACGCAATTGTCGTGAGGGCAAACTGCTTTTGGAGCAGTTCTGCATGGAGCATCAGATCGCCTGGAAGCGAACGGGCAAAGTGATTGTTGCCACGCAGGAAAGCCAAATGCCACAACTGCAGACGATCTACGACCGTGGACAGCAGAACGGTGTCGATTGCCAGATCATTGATCGCAGTCGACTGCTGGAACTGGAGCCTCACTGTGCCGGCATTCGGGCGATTCATGTGCCGGAATCGGGGATCGTCGACTATCCCGGAGTCTGTCAGAAGCTGGCCGAGCTTCTAAGAGCGTCCGGAGCAGAGATTTTTCTGAATGCCTGCGTCGAGTCGATGGAGCAGAGAACGGATTCCGTAAGAGTCAATACGTCCACGGGCATTGTGGAAGCCCGGCAGGTTATCAATTGTGCCGGTTTGCACAGCGACCGGGTTGCTCGCCAAAGCGGACTGCCGATGAAGGAGCTGATCGTTCCGTTTCGCGGAGAGTACTTTGAACTGAAGCCAGCAGCCGAGTATCTCTGCCGGACCTTGATCTATCCAGTTCCTGATCCTCGTTTTCCGTTTCTTGGTGTGCATTTTACACGCATGGTCCATGGCGGAGTCGAGTGCGGTCCGAACGCCGTGTTCGCGATGGCTCGCGAAGGGTACGACTGGGGCACAATGAACGCTCGTGATCTATGGGAGTCGTTAACTTATCCCGGCTTCTGGCGTTTGGCTGCGAAGAACTGGAAGACCGGGCTGGGAGAAGTCTGGCGGTCACTCTCGAAAGCCGCCTTCGTTAAAGCCTTGCAGCAGTTAGTTCCGGAGATCCGTTCAGAACATCTGGAGGCCGCACCCGCCGGAGTTCGTGCTCAGGCTCTGGGACTTGATGGCAAACTGGTCGACGATTTTGTCATCCTGCGGCATGAGCGAGTCGTCAATGTGTGTAACGCACCGTCCCCAGCGGCAACAGCATCGCTGAATATTGGGAAGCATGTGGCAGAGTTGGTGAGAGGTTAACAGATCACCAGTGATGCTTCTTGTTGGTGATAGATGTGAATTCAATGACATCCATGGTCGTGACGATTAACATACATCGTTAGCGGATCATATGTCCGGCATGTTTTAGAGCCAGACAACGTCCATGAAGAAGGATAATCAAGTCATGACATCCATACGTTCCTGGCATCTCGGCCATGTTGTTATTGCCATTCTAGCGGGTTTGCTGGTCCCTCCAGCGTCCGCTCAAGCAGACGACTGGCCTCAGTGGGGTGGCCCAAAACGTGACTGCGTCTGGCATGAAGAAGGCATCGTCGACAAGTTCGAAACCTCCGGATTGTTACCGCGCGTCTGGTCTGCTCCAGTGGCAGAAGGTTATTCGGGGCCCGCTGTTGCGAATGGACGAGTCTTCCTGACGGATCGTATTGTGGAAGGTGAATTCGAGCGGTTGCTGTGTTTCGATGCGGAGACTGGAAAAGAACTTTGGAAGCATCAGTACTTTACTCGCTACACCGTCAGTTATCCCGCAGGCCCCAGGGCAACTCCTGTTGTCGATGAAGATCGAGTCTACTTCATCGGAACTCAGGGCGACATGTTTTGCATGAGCGTGGTCGATGGCACGATCCTTTGGCAGAAGAATTTCCCGAAAGACTTTGGCACTGAGCTGCCCATCTGGGGCATGGCGTCCTCACCTCTTGTTGACGGCAATAAGCTCATCACATTGGTCGGTGGTGTGAAAGATGGACTTGTGATCTGCTTCGATAAGGTTTCCGGCAAGGAAATCTGGAGATCGTTGAATGATCCCGGCACAGGATACTGTCCGCCGGTGATTTATGAATTCGGCGGCCGACGCCAACTGATCATCTGGCATCCATCAGCCGTTTCTTCGCTGGATCCGGAAACCGGTACAGTGCTGTGGGAAATGCCATGGGACATCAAAGCCGGCCTGACGATTCCAATGCCTCGCAAGCTGGATGATCGGCTGTTTCTCACATCGTTTTACGAAGGCCCGCGCATGCTGAAAGTCGGCGCGGATAAGGCGGAGTTATTGTGGAAGGGCAATGGCGTAAATGAGCAGCAGACTGACAAGCTGCATTCGATCATGCCGACGCCAGTTGTACTTGGTGAGAACATTTTCGGGGTCTGCAGTTATGGTCAATTGCGATGCCTGAAGACAGATGATGGAAGTCGCGTCTGGGAATCTCTGGAAGCGACCGGCAGTGGCCGCTGGTGGAATGCGTTCATCGTGCCTCAGGGAGATCGCTATTTTCTGCACAACGAGCAGGGCGATCTGATCATCGCGAATTTGTCTGAGGCTGGCTACAAAGAGATTAGCCGTGCGAAACTGGTCGAGCCGACTCGTCCAGTGCAGCGTCGAATGACCATCTGGTCGCATCCGGCTTTTGCAATGAAGAGCGTGTTTGCTCGCAATGACAAGGAGCTGGTGCGAGTCAACCTTGCGAAGTGAGCCAGCATGGGGCTTGAATGGCAAGGCTTTTGCATTTCCAACGCGTACGAATGTTCGAAGGGCAGCCGCACGTCAGTTTTGCAATGTGACAGAGCGATTTGAGTCGGGATGGTGGTTTAGTCGCGAAATGCTCTGAGTCGCGATGATCAAAGCTTGCTGGCGTCTCGGAACTCTTTTTCGAAGCTCTCACCGAAGATCGTGTTTACATTTCCCTTTTCGCGGATGTCCCTGCGAACCTTTTGGCGAGCTTCCAGTTTCATCTCGTTCAGCAACGTCGTTTCAATTTCCTTCTGGACTTCCTGGAAGGGAATTGTGCCTGGGTCTCGATGATCGATTACCTTGTACACTTCGAAGCGATCACTACGCACCTGCACGCTGGAGATTTCTCCGTCCGGCATTTCGAACAGCATGTCTTCGAGAGCTTTGTCTGTCAAAGAGCCGCGTTTTATCCAGCCGATCTCCCCGCGTTTTTCAGCGGTCATCGTATCTGACAAAGCCTGAGCGACATCACCAAAGTCTTTACCACTCTGGAGTTGAGTGACAACATTCGTCATGGCCTGTTCGGCACCCTCACGACCTCCGTGATCGCGGAAACGGATAACGATTTCGGCAAAGCGAACTTCTTCAACGGGCTTGTAGTCGTTGATGTGCTCCTGATAGTAGCTCACGAGGACTTCTCGATCGATCGTTTCCGGAACTTTGATCGAGGTTCCGATGTAGCCTTCTACCATCTGCATTCGCAGGAAATTGTCGCGAAGTGCATCGACAGAGATTCCTTCTTTGGCCAGTCGCTCATCAAGTTGCTGGTCCGTGACAAATCCCTCTTTTTCTTTGATGCCAGCAATCACCTTTTGGAACTGCGGTTCCAATGTCTCTTTGATCGCATCCCGTTTGTCCTCGGGAATCTTCTTCTCAAGAGCCTGAACGATCAGTTCATCTTCCACGTACTTGGGAAGACGCTTTCGCAAGGTCGCTTCGATCACTTCCTGACGCTTTGATTCGGGCAGGCGTGGATCAGATTCGATAATCTGACGAGCTCCCCCGAGAACGTCATCGACAAACACTGGTTTTCCGTTCACGTCCGCGACGACGGTTGTTCCCGTCAAAGGGCCCGAGTTGTTCTTTGAAAAGCCGATCTGCTGGACGTCGGTACCAGTCGCGGCCTGCCCCATTGCCAGTCTTTGCTCTTCAGCATCGGCAGTTTGATTGACCAGAGATCGTCGGGGCGGGGCATCGGCAAAGACGGGGTTGGGCACCTTCAGTGACCGACCTTTACAGCCGCAGTTTCCGAGAATCACCAGTAGAATCACCATGAACCACAGCGCGGACGTGAGTCTCTGAGATCGGCGTAGCCGAGTTTTCAGGGGGCTGGCATGAAGAATTGTGGAACCCACGGGATTTTGCCGAAGAGGGAGTGGCAGCAGAGAGACGACGCGGAAAGCGGTATTTGCGGGATCTAAAGGAACATCGGCCAAAGAAGGGAACGGGACTATACGACTGTTTGCGGGAATCCATCAAGGTCGAAATTGCAGCCATGTTCTGGCCGAAGATCGCTATTCCATCCGGCAGAAATTGCCGTTTCCGCAGGCTTGACTCCAAGTCAGGAAAAAATCACCTGCGAACTCAGACTGGCGCTTCCAACGATGCGGCTATGCCCTAGAGTCTGCGTCCTGCAGCAGCCCCTGATTTGTTCTGCCAATCTGATTCCCTCGAATACAGCCCCTGCGTGAATCGTTGCGTCCACTCGTTACGTCTTCTGTTTGTGGCTATGTTCGTCAGCAGTGATTCAATGCCTCAGGTGCTGATAGTTACAGGCACTGCACGCTTCGAATCTCGATGAAATGAGTGAAACATGGCTTTTCCAAAACCATTCTTCCGTTGGCGACCGCATCCATGGCATGGGCTTGAAGTGGGGCCCAATCCTCCGCATCTTGTGCACGCCTTTATTGAGATCTCGCCATTCGACCTTGTGAAGTACGAAGTCGATAAGGTGACCGGTTACCTGCGTGTTGACCGTCCACAGCGAACGTCGTCTCAGCCGCCTGCTCTTTATGGTTTTATTCCCAGAACATTCTGCGGTACTCGAGTTGCAGAAATGATGCCGCGGGCTCGACGAGGTGACGGCGACCCGCTGGATATCTGTGTGCTCAGCGAACGACCGATCACGAAATCTGAAGTGATCGTGAATGTACGAGTGATTGGTGGCCTGCCGATGCTGGATGGTGGCGAGGCTGATGACAAGATTATCGGCGTTCTGGCTCAGGACACGATCTGGTCGCATGTTGAGGATCTGGACGAGCTTCCACAGGCTCTCGTGCAGCGTCTGCGTCACTATTTCACGACCTACAAGGTCATGCCGGGCGATACGACTCAGCAGGTTTCAATTGACCACATTTACGATCGAGCGCATGCCGAAAAGGTGATTCTGGCGGCCATGGCTGACTACGAAGACGAGTTCGGCGGAGTTTGATTGTCTCGCCGTCGATTGTTGCTCAAGTAGTATGCCTCGAACGAACTGGTGATTTGACGGCCAGTTCGTTCGTCGCGTTAATGCACCTGGACATCAATGCCGCTGAAGTTTGATCCTCTTGCCACACGAGTGCCGAGCATAGATGCTTATCGCTGCACAGACTGTGAAGACAGAGCGTTGAGCTGCATTTCGGAGATGTCGGAAGTGCTCGTGAACAACCTCTGTCTGGTGCTTGCTGCCTGATTTACTGTCAATGTGCTCGCGGCAACGCTGACGACGTTTGGGATTATCAAGCCTTTGCAGCGGCTGGCTGCAGTTCCTGCTCAATCTCGCCAAGGGCCGTCAGAACAGCGGCTTCATGCTGGCCGACGACTCGCAGTGTCTCGGAAGCCTCTGAATCACCAGCGGATTCAAGTGAAGTGACCCCGAGGGAAATACGATCACAGATTAGCTTCTGGCTGTGTCTCAGGCGACCAATCAGGACATTCAGGCCCAAA